>NZ_JBMVFV010000106.1:0-16940 GCF_049538395.1 Micromonospora sp. AB353
CGACGCCGGCGGCACCGGCTCGGTGGAACCCGACGGGGGCAGATCGGACATGGGCCCTCCTCAGCGACTACGGCTGGAACGGCTCATGATCTTCCATGGTGGCCAGCCGCGACGCAGCCCCCCGGGTCCGGGGCCCGGTCACGGAGCACCGCCCGCCGCAGATCAGGCGATGACGCGGACCCGCTCGGCCTGCGGGCCCTTCTGCCCCTGCGCGATCTCGAACTCGACGCGCTGGCCGTCGTCGAGCGCCTTGTAGCCGTCCATCTCGATCGCGGAGAAGTGGACGAAGACGTCCTGCCCGCCGTCGACGGCGATGAAGCCGTAGCCCTTCTCGGCGTTGAACCACTTCACGGTGCCCTGTGCCACGGTGCACTTCCTCACTCTGCGCGGCGTTCCAAGACCCGGAGACCGGCGGACCGGCACCGGCGGCGCACCGGCCCAGCGATCGGTAACGCTGAATTCGGTGACCGAAATCGCACGCTACACGAGGCGTGACGGCGGCGCACGACCACAAATCGGGCATATTCCGGGCGTCGCACGGCCCTGTCCCACGCGCGCACCGGGCCGTCCGGTATGCATGCGGCATGACCAGCGTGCGCACCACGATCACCGTCCACCGGGTACGGCCGACCGACGCCGCCCGGATGCGGGCGCTCCGGTTGGAGATGCTGGCCGACTCTCCGCTGGCGTTCCTGGAGACCGTGGCCGAGGCCGCCGCTCTGCCGCACACGGAGTTCGCGGCCCGGGTCGCGGCCGTCTCCCGGGGCGACCACAACGCGCAGTTCGTGGCCGATCCGGGCGGCCGTCTGGTCGGCCACGCCGGCGGCGTCGCGGCGCCGGACGAACCGGGCCTGACGCTCGTCTACGCGGTCTACGTGACGCCGGCGCGGCGGGGTACCGGGCTGCTGGCGGCGCTCGTCGACGAGGTGGCGGCCTGGTCGCGCGCCTGCGGGCGGCCCGAACTGATGATGGAGGTGGTGGTCGGCAACGACCGCGCCTACCGGGCCTATCAGAAGCTGGGCTTCGTGGACACCGGGGTACGGGTGCCGCACCCCCGGATCACCGGCCTGTACGAACTCCAGATGCGCCGGCCCGCCTGAGCCCGCGCGCCCCGCGCGTTAACAAGGGGCCCCTCCTCTACCGGAGGCGTTAAGAAGGGGCCCCTCCTTCTCAGACGTGCCGGCGGCTCTGCACGATGCGGAACCGGTTGGCCACGTACGCGCCGTCGGTCAGCGCCGAGTTGGCCGCCGCGTTCGCGCCCGAGCCGTGGAAGTCGGAGAACGCCGCCGACTGGTTGACGAACACCCCGCCGGTCAGGTTGCAGGACAGGTGCACCCCGGCGTCGACCGCCGCCGCCTCGGCCGCGTCCAGCACCGCCTCGTCGGTGGAGTAGACGCCCGCTGTGAGCGCGCCCTTCTCCCCCACCGTCTCGCGCAGGATGCGCAGGCTGTGCTCGGTCGAGTCGGTGGCGATGGCGAACGAGATCGGCCCGAACCACTCCCGTGAGTAGGTCGCGGTGTCGGACGCGTCGAGCTTCACCACGGTCGGCGTACGCACCACCGCCCCGGGGAACGACGGGTGCTCGACGGTGCGCGACTCCAGCACCGGCTCGCCGACCTTGGTGACCTCCTCCAGCCGCTCCAGCACGCCGTCGTTGACGATCGCGCCGGTCAGCTCGACGCCCCGGGCCGGGTCGGCGGTCAGCTTGGCGACCGCGCCGGCGATCCCGGCCGCCACCTCGTCGAAGCTCTTGTGCCCCTGGTCGGTGGAGATGCCGTCGCGCGGGATCAGCAGGTTCTGCGAGGTGGTGCACATCTGGCCGCTGTACAGCGTCAGCGTGAAGCCGAGGTTGCGGCAGAGCCCGGCGAAGTCGTCGGTGGAGTCGATCACCACCGTGTTCAGGCCGGCCTTCTCGGTGTAGACGGCGGCCTGCCGGGCGTTCGCCTCCAGCCAGTCGCCGTACTCGGTGGAGCCGGTGAAGTCGACGATCTTGACGGCCGGGTGCAGGGCCAGCGTGGTGGCGAGCTTCTCGCCGTCGGTCTCGGGGGCGAGCTGCACCAGGTTCGGGTCGAAGCCGGCCTCGGCGAGCACCTGGCGGGCGTACTTGACGGTGATCGCCAGCGGCAGTACGGCGCGCGGGTGCGGCTTCACGACCACCGGGTTGCCGGTGGCCAGCGAGGCGAACAGACCGGGGTACGAGTTCCAGGTCGGGAACGTGTTGCAGCCGATGACCAGCGCGACCCCGCGCGGCACCACGTGGAACGTCTTGGCCATCCGCAGCGGGTCGCCCTTGCCGGCGGCCTTCTCCCAGCCGGCGGTCCCCGGGTGGCGGGTCATCTCGGCGTACGCGTAGGCGACCGCCTCCAGGGCCCGGTCCAGCGCGTGCGCGCCACCGGCCTGGAACGCCATCACGAACGCCTGGCCGCTGGTGAACTGCACCGCGTTCGCCAGCTCGAAGATGTTCTTGTGCAGCGTGTCCAGGATCTCCAGGCAGACACCGGCGCGGGCCTGCGGGCCCGCGTCGCGCCAGGCGGGCAGCGCGGCGCTCGCGGCGGACACCAGCTGGTCGGCGCCGGCGTGCGGGTAGCGCACGTCCAGCGCCACCCCGAACGGGCTGACCTCGGTGGCCACGCCGGTGCCGTCACCGGCCTGGTCGAGCGGGAAGTCCCCGCCCAGGTACGCCTCGAAGGCGGCCTTGCCGTCGGCGGCGGCGGTCTCGCCGTACACCCGGGGGCTGGGCGACTCGGGGTAGGCCGACCAGTACCCGCGCTCCGCGATGGCGGTCAGCGCCCGGTCGAGGGTCTCGCGGTGCCTGTCGTACAGGGGGTGCGGGGTCTCCGTCATGCCCGCCATCATGCAACAGGAAGGCACCAGATCAGTAGGGGCGTGTCACAACTGGAGATTGTCCGCGGTCGTGACCGGGCAGGGCGTAGCACACCGCACGTCGGGTATGCCGCACCGGCGACGACGACGGGTGGTACCGATGCGGATAACAGAGGTCCGGGTACACGGGGTCGCCGACCGCGGCCCCGAGGCAATCCTCGACCGCCCGATCGTGGTCCGGGTGGCCGGGGACGCGAACGCGGGGTTCTACCGTCCCCGGCCGGGCTTCGGCGATCCGACCGGCCCGGGCGGGGTGACGCTGGAGGCGTACCGCTGGGGACCGCTCGCCGGTGGCCGGGCCCGCCGGACCCTGCTGCTGGTCCTGTTGCTGCCGTTCATGCTCGCGAACATCGCGGTCTGGATGCTGCCGGCGGCCGGACGGGAGGGGGCGGCGAACCGCGCTCTCTGCCGGCTGCTGGCCGCGACCCTGACCGCCATGTACGTGCTCTCCCTCGTCGGTGTCTCCCTCGACCTGGTCGCCTGGCAGTGCGCCGCCTACGACCGGTGCGTGGAGGCACGGCGGTGGGTGTCCTGGCTCGCCGGCGTGCCGGTCGGCGCCCGGCTGGCGATCCTGGCGATCGTGCCGATTGCCGGGATCGCCGTGCTGTGGCGACTGAGCGCCCGGAGCTGGCAACTCCCGGAGGACGCCCGCGGCATCGCCCAGGGGGTGGGCGCGGACCGACTGGATGAGCCGGCCTTCTGGGACACTCGGGCGCTGCTGCGCCGCCTGCGTTCGCTGCACGTCGGCATCGCGCTCGGCACGCTGGACGTCGCGCTCCTGCTTCCGGTCGCCGGACACGACCGGTCCCCCATCGGGTACGCGCTGCTGGCCGTCGACGCGGCGCTGCTCGCCGTCGCGCTCGCGGCGCTCTGTCGCCCATTCGTCGAGCAGCGCGGCACCGGGCCGGGCGGCGAGATCATCGTCAATTCGGTACGGCTGGCCGCCATCGGGCTCACGGCCCTGGCCCTGGCCTACGCGCTGATGCCGCGCCCCTCGTGGCGAGCGCAGGAGACCCTGCCCGGCTCGGAAGAGATGCTCTCCGCCCTGTTCGTCGCTCAGCTCGTCCTGGTGACGGTGCTCGGGGTGAGGGCGGCCGTGCAGGGAAGGCGGCCCTCGATCCGGCCGCACATCATGGTTCTCGGGCTGGGCGCGCCGGTGCTCGCGACGGTCGCCGTCGGGATGGCGGTGGCATACTCCGCGGCGGTGAACTTCCTGCTGGCCGGGTATCTCGACCGGGGGTCGGAACCGACCCTGGCCCGCCCGCTGCCGCCGGGAGCGCCGCCGCTGTGGCCGCCCGCCGCCTTCCGCTGGGTGATCCTGGGAATCTCGCTGGCGCTGCCCGTGGTGGCACTGCTGGCGCTGGCCGGCGGCCGACTCGGCCGGACCCGCCGGCTGCGGGCCGCGGAGGAACTGGTCCGACAGGAGTTCCCGGAGGTCCCCCGGGTGCCACCGGAGCGGGTACGCGCGGCCCGGCAGGCCATCGTCCGCTCCTGGCTCTCCGACCGGCTCGGCGCGCCACTGCTGACGACGTACGCGGCCCTTGTGCTGCTGACCCTCGGCGCGGCGGGGTTATCACCGTGGTACGGCGGGCCGGGCCAGCTGGCCCTGAAGCTGGGCGGGCCCAAGCTGGGCCTACCGACAGCCTTCGTGACCGACCTGGGCACCTTTTTGATCGTATGGCTCGCGGTCGTCCTCGTGGTGATCGGTCTGCGCGGCCCCCGGTCCCCGGCCGGACGGATGATCGCGGTGCTCTGGGAACTGGCCACGTTCTGGCCACGGGCGACGCATCCTCTGGCGCCACCCTGCTACGCCGAGCGGGTCGTGCCGGATCTGAACCGACGAATCCGCACCCTGATCGCCGAGGGAGACGGCGTCATCCTGGCGGCTCAGAGCCACGGCAGCGTGCTGGCCGCCGCGACCGTACTCCAACTCCCCCCGGACCGCCTGCGCCGACTCGCTCTGCTCACCTACGTCACTCCGCTGACGCGCCTGTACGCCCGGATCTTCCCGGCGTACGTCAACGAACGGCAACTGCACGAGGTGGGCGAGCGGATCGGCTGGCGCTGGATCAACCTGTGGCGGCGCACCGACCCGATCGGGGGTCCGGTGTTCCCGGGTGCCTCGCCGGTGTATCCGGCCGGCCGGGTCGATCGGCGCGTACGGGACCCGCGCGGCCTTCTGATCCCGCCGACCGACACCGTGCCACCGGCGGTCAAGGGGCATCGCTTCGAGCCGGACGACGACTTCCACGCGGCGATCACGGAGCTCAGCGCACGGCTCCGCGCGGCTGGGTAGCCGCCGCGCCGGACGGTCGCTTCAGGGCACGTGATCGCGCTTGGCGGACGTCGTCAACTGCCAGTCGATCGAGCCGGCGGCCGGGCGGAAGCCGAGCCGTTCGTTGATCGCGATCATGTGCCGGTTCGCGGCCGCGTTCCAGGTGTCGACGGCCCGCAACGCCGGTTCGTGCGCCAGCGCGTACGCCAGGTTCCCGGCCTTGCAGAGCAGGCCGAGCCGGTGGCCGCGGTGGCCGGGGTCGACGAGGGTGATCTCCTGCCAGGCATGGTCGGTGCTGCTCGCGTCCAGGCCGAGCTGGGTCCACCCGACCAGCCGGCCGGTCGCCTCGTGCACCACCCCGGTGTTGTAGCGGCGTACGCCCCGGGCATCGAGCGCCCGCTCCGCGTCCCGCACCCGCGCCGCGTCCATCTGCTCCGGCTCCCAGCCCAGCTCGCCCATCGGCGCGTCGAGCAGCAGCCGGCCCTCCAGGTAGGCGACGTCCGCGACGTACTCCTCGGGCGTGTGGTCGCGCCACCGCACCGGAAGGTAGCCGGTCGCCGCGGTGCGGGCCTCGGCGAGTGACGCGGCGAGCCGGTCGCGGTCGAGCCCGGCCACGTCGAGGCGGCGGCGGACGTCGGCCAGCGCCGGTATCGCGCCCGTGGCGGCGGCGAACGCGGCACCGGGAAAGACCCGCCCTTCCTCGCCGGGCAGCGCGGCGACGGTGGAGCCGACGAGTCGTTTGCCGCCGTGCTCCCGCAGCAGCCGGACGCCGTGCTCGTGCAGCGTGCGCCCGATGCCCTGCCGCCGGTACGCCGGGTCGACAATCAGTTCGACGCTGGCGTTCTCGGTGTTGTCGATCGTGTGCAGGTAGAGCCGGAGCCACCCGACGGGCGTCCCGTCGAGGCGGGCCACCAGCCAGCGCGTGTCGATGCCGGGCATCGGGTGCCACAGCGGCGCCTCGAACCGCCGCCGGCAGGGGTCGGGCAGATCCGGCTCGTCGACGGCTCGTGCCGCGCACGCGATCCGGTACACCGCGTCGAGCGTCTGCCGGTCGGCGGGATCCAACGGCGTCACGGTGAGCGTCATGCCACCGAGGGTGCGCCGGACACAGCGAAGAGGCCAGCGGTTTTCCGCTGGCCTCTTCGGACGTTGGTCGGGAGGGACGTCCGCACAACGCCTCCGGCGTTGGGTCGCAAGAACTTGAAAAGTCTCCGGCGGATGCCCTCCCGCACGAAGCATCTTGCGCCGTCCGGTTCCTGCCGTCAAGTCCTTGAGGGCGGTTTTCTGGCACTCACCGCACATCACCGGTTACCCACCGGTCTCACCCGATCCCCCACCCGGGCGAGCCCCACCTCCCCCACTCGGCCTGCCTGCCCCGCCCGCTCCGCCCACGGCGGTGATCAAGGAGTTCGTGTCCTGAAACGGCACGTCCGGCGACACTTTCTCCTTGATCACCGCACAGGCGGCGGGGCAAGGGGCGGCGGGGCCGGGCGGTCAGGTCAGGAGGCCGGCGTCGCGGGCGGCTCGGAGGCTGGGCTTGATGCGATGGGTGGGACCGACCTGGGCGGCCACCGCGTCGAGCGTCTTCAGGCCCTCGCCGGTGTTGAACACCACCGTCTCGGCGGACGGGTCGAGCCGGCCCGACTCGACCAGCTTGCGCAGCACGGCGACCGTCACGCCACCGGCCGTCTCGGCGAACACCCCTGCGGTGCGGGCGAGCAGGCGGATGCCGGCGCGGATCTCGTCGTCGTCGGCGTAGTCCATCCAGCCGCCGGTACGGCGCACCGCCTCCAGCGCGTACAGCCCGGCGGCCGGGTCGCCGATGTTCAGCGACTTCGCGATGCCGGCCGGCTTGACCGGCGTGATCGTGTCGGTGTCGCCGTGCAGCGCGGTGGCGATCGGGTTGCAGCCGGCCGACTGCGCGCCGAACACCTTCCAGCCACCGGCCGGCGCCTCGACCAGCCCGATCTCGACCAGTTCGGTGAACGCCTTGTCGATCTTGGTGAGCAGCTCGCCGCTGGCCATCGGGATGACCACCTGGGCCGGGATCCGCCAGCCGAGCTGCTCGGCCACCTCGTAGCCGAGCGTCTTGGAGCCCTCGGCGTAGTAGGGCCGCACGTTCACGTTGACGAACGCGGTGTCCTCGAACTCGTCGGTCTCGACCAGTTCGCCGCAGAGCCGGTTCACGTCGTCGTACGAGCCGTCGATGGCGACCAGGTCGCCGCCGTAGACGGCGGTGGTGACGACCTTGCCCTGCTCCAGGTCGCCGGGGATGAAGACGACAGACGGCACGCCGGCCCGGGCCGCGTGCGCGGCGACGGAGTTGGCGAGGTTGCCGGTGGAGGCGCAGGCGTAGCGGGTGAAGCCGAGCGCCCTGGCGGCCGTGAGCGCCACCGAGACGACCCGGTCCTTGAACGAGTGGGTGGGGTTCGCGCTGTCGTCCTTGACCCACAGCGGCGCGGTGAGTCCCAGCTCGGCGGCGAGGTTCGGGGCGGCGACCAGCGGGGTCAGCCCCGGGTCGAGCGTGACCCGGGTGCCCGGGTCCTGGCCGGCGGGCAGCAGTGCCGCGTACCGCCAGATGTTCGCCGGACCGGCCTCGATCTGCTCCCGGCTGACGGTGGCGAGCGCGGCGGTGTCGTAGTCGACCTCCAGCGGCCCGAAGCACTCGTAACAGGCGTGCTGGGCGGCCAGGGGGTAGCGCGCCGAACAGGCGCGGCAGACCAGGGCGCGGGCCGGGCTGAGGGTGGTGTCGATACCGGTGGCGACGGGAAGCGTCGACGTCATGTCGAGGAGTTCCTCTCATCTTTCCCCGCATCGCCGGGTGCGGCGGGGACGGAATTGGCACCTGCCCGCTGTCGCTCGTCGTCGAGCGTGCGGGTGGTTGCCGGGGCGTCGTCGGGCCGTATCCCTCAGCCCCTCTGGATGAGGTATTCAGTTGTGCCGCCGAGTCTATGCGCTGCTCACGGCTGCGCCACCTCGGGTTCCCACGCTGTGGGCCGCCGGCCGGCGCAACGGAGTGGCATGATCGCCGGATGCGGAGACCGGCGCGCCTGATCGGCGCCCTCACCGGCGTAGCGCTGCTGACCGCCTGCGCCCCGGCGCAGGGGCCTGCCGACGGGCGGCTGCCCGACCCGCCGCTCACCGGTGTCGACCCACTGACCACGGTGCCGCCGCGACCGGGCGCCCCCACGGCCGAGCCGGCACCCGCCGCCACCTGCTCCCCCGAGGGCATCGCGATCACCGAGCTGGGCGTGAGCGCCGCGATGGGACTGCGGGCGATGGGCCTGGACCTGCTCAACTGCGGCGACCGGCCGTACGAGCTGCGCGGCTATCCGGCGGTCACGCTCCGGGACGCCGACGGCGACCCGATCGAGGTGCGGATCGTCCCGGGCGCCGAGCCGATCACCTCCGGCTTCGACCACCCGCCCACCCGGATCGTGCTCGCCCCCGGCGAGCGGGCCGGCGCGGCGTTGATCTGGCGGAACCTGGTCACCGACCCGACAGTGGTGGCGACGAACGGCACCGAACTCGACGTCGCGCCGGTGGCCGGCCGGCCGGCGTACCCGGTCGCCCTGGACGGGCCGATCGACCTCGGCAACACCGGCCGGCTGGGCGTCAGCGCGTGGAAGCGCCGGGAGCCCGGTCCGGCCGGCACGCCCACGCCGGCCGCCCCACCGCCGCCCACGACGCCGCCGGTCAATCCGCTGTAGCACCAGAACCCGGCACGGGAGCGCCCCGACCGGGATCTGGTTCGGCGCGGACGCTCAGACCGGGACCGAGGCCGGCGTGGCGGCGGGCTCAGCCGGGACGGCGTTGCGGCGGGCCAGCAGCGCGTCGAGCGCCCAGTTGCCCGGGCCGAGCACCGCGACCAGCAGGAACGACCAGCAGAAGAGCGCGGCCAGCTCGCCGCCGTTCTGCATCGGCATCAGGTGGTGCGGCTGGTGCACCACGAAGTACGCGTACGCCATCGAGCCGGAGGCGAGCAGCGCGGCCGGCCGGGTGAACAGGCCGACGAGCACCAGCGCGCCGCAGACGAGCTGGATCAGCGCCGCCCACCAGCCGGGCCAGGTGGCGAACGGGACGGCGCCACCGGTGGCCGGGTTGCCGCCGAAGACGCCGAATATCGAAGCGGCGCCGTGGCAGAGGAAGAGCAGGCCGGTGACGATGCGGAACAGGGACAGCACGGGGGCCTTCAGCTGTGCCGGGATCATGGGAAACCTCCTGGTACGGGTGGCGGACGCCGTCCAGGATGGCGGGACTATCGATTGATGTTAATCGATATCTTTGCAGGCGGGACAATCTCGTGGGAACGCTCCCATGATATGGGCCCGGCCGCCCCGCGGCGACCCCGTACGGTCACCTCAGCTCGTGACGTCCTTGCGGGTGAAGCGCCAGAAGGCCAGACCCCAGAACAGCGTGGCGTAGACGACCGCCGAGAACGCACCCTTCACCACGTCGTCTGTCTGCATCGGCGTGGACAGCAACCCCAGCCACGCGCTGCTGTAGTGGGTCGGCAGCAGGTTACGCAGCCCGCCCAGCGCGGTGATCTGGTCCAGGATGCTGGACAGGATCCACAGCAGCACCGCCCCGCCGACCGCACCTAGCGCGGCGTCGGTGGTCACCGACAGCAGGAACGCCAGCCCGGCCACCACCAGCAGCACGACCGCGAGATAGCCGAGCACGCCGAGCAGCCGCAGCAACCCGTCGGCCGGCGCCAGCTCGGCCGAGACCTGGCTGCTCAGCGGCTTCCAGCCGTACCGCAGCGTGCCGGCGAGCAGCGCGGTGCCGGCGAGCAACAGCAGAGCCAGCCCGGAGTACGCGAGCGCGACCACCAGCTTCACCGCGAGCAGCCGGGCCCGGGGCACCGGCACCGCCAGCAGGTAGCGCAGGCTGCCCCAGCTCGCCTCGCTCGCCACCGTGTCGCCGCAGAACAGCGCCACCACCACGACCAGCAGGAACGACGCGGACACCAGGATCGAGAACAGGGTGAAGTTGAGCCCGCCCGAGGTGGCCAGGTCGGCCAGGCTGGAGAACTCGCCCCGCCCGCCGCCGTCGTCGTCGCCGGCGTCGAACTGGAACGCCACCAGGATGATCAGCGGCAGCAGCACCATGAACCCCAGCGCGAGCTGGGTACGCCGGCGCGACGCCTGCCGCCGGAACTCCGCGGCGAACGGGAGCGTGGCCGAGGGCCGGTAACCGGCAGCCGCACCGCCCGCGCCCGGCGCCGGCGTACCGGACGTGCCGCCGCCAGGCGACGATGCCACAGACGAACCCGCCATCACCGGTCCCCGCTTCCCCGAGAGTTCTCGCCCACCAGGGCGAGGAACGCGTCCTCCAGGCGGCGCCGGGGCACCACCCGGTCCACCCCGATACCGGCGCGGACCAGTTCGGCCACCACCTCGCTGCGGGCGGTGCCGTTGGTGTCGACCACCAGCCCGCCCTCGGTGTCGGGCAGCACCCGCACGCCGTCGAGCCGGTCGAGCACCGTCCGCGCCGCGTCCGGGTCGCTCACCTCGAACAGCACGCTCGGCGACTCGCCGACGATCTCCTCCACCGGGCCGGACGCCACGATCCGCCCCTTGTTCACCACCACCGCGTGCGTACAGGTCTGCTCCACCTCGGCCAGCAGGTGGCTGGAGACCAGCACCGCCCGGCCGTCGGTGGCGTACCGCTGGAGCACCCGGCGCATCTCGGCGATCTGCGGCGGGTCCAGCCCGTCCGTCGGCTCGTCCAGCACCAGCAACTCGGGCAGGCCGAGCATGGCCTGGGCGATGGCCAGCCGCTGCCGCATGCCGTGGCTGTACTTCTTCGTCCGCCGGTGCACCGAGTCGCCCAGGCCGGCGATCTCCAGCGCCTCGTCGAAGTGCGCGTCCTCCCACGGCCGGCCGGTGGCCCGCCAGTACGCCTTGAGGTTGTCCAGGCCGGACAGGTGCGGCAGGAAGCCCGGCCCCTCGACCAGCGCGCCGATCCGGGACAGCACCGGCGAGCCCGGCACCAGCCGGTGCCCGAAGACGTAGATCTCCCCGGCCGTCGGCTGGGTCAGCCCCATCAGCACCCGCAGCGTGGTGGTCTTGCCCGCGCCGTTGGGCCCGAGCAGGCCGACCACCTGACCGGGGTGCACCTCGAAGTCGACGTCGGAGACCGCGACGAAGCCGTCCGCGTACTCCTTGCGCAGGTTGCGCACGGCGAGCGGGACGCCCCCGTACTCCGGGTGCACGGAGTCGTCCTGGCGGCGGTGCCGGCGGCGGGTGAGCAGCACGACCACGACGAGCCCGGCCACGATCGCGGCGAGCAGGCCGGCCAGCGCCCAGCGCCAGATCGTCGCGGTGGTCGGGATCGGCGTGGAGTCGACGGTGGGCAGCGTCAGCGGCCCGTCGGCGAGCGCCACCGTGTGCACGGCCGGTTCGGCGGGCGAGGCGTACGCCTGGTCCGACGTCGCCACCACGAGCCGCAACCGGTGCCCGGCCTCGACCCGCCGGACGATCCCCGGCAGCGTCACGGTGACCGGCGTGGCCGCGTCGACGGTGGCCGGCAGGCCGGTCAGGCGCACCGGCGCGACCAGTCCGGACGGCAGCGTGGCAGCGCCCTGCGGGTCGACGTCGTAGAGCTTCACGAACAGCACCGCCTCGCCGGTCGGTGAGGCGGCCCTGATCCGCACGGTGGGCGCGCCCACCACGTCGACCGGCTCGTCAAGCGGCGCCGACTCGAAGCGGGCGTGCTGGCCGGGGATGTCACCGGCGACGCCGTCCAGCAGCGAGCCGAGCGCCCCCGCGAACGGCACCGAGGAGATCGCCGCCGGGTTCCCGTTCGGCGGTACGGCGACCGGCTGCGGCGGACCGGCGAGCGTCACCTCGCGGCGGCCCTGGCCGGCCAGTCCCGGATAGTCGGCGGTGCGGAAACCGGTGGCCACCAGGCCCCGGTCGAGCGCGTCGAAGCCGGCGATCCGGGAGAACGTGAACGTGTCGCCGGGGGCCGCTCCGTCGCCCTTGACGTAGTGGTCGAGCCACTGCGCGGTCAGGAACTTCACCCGGTCGGAGTCGGAGGTGGGTCCGGAGCCGCCGTCGTGGCCGCCGGTGAACCAGGCGACCCGCACCGGCGTGCCGGCGGCGGCGATGCCCCGGGCGTTGGCGTCCGCCTCGGCCAGCGGGAACAGCGTGTCCGCCTCCCCCTGCACCAGCAACGTCGGCGACTTGATCCGGTCCAGCACGCCGGCCGGCGACGACCGGCGCAGCAGCTCGACCGCCGCCGCGTCGGCCCGGCCCGTGGTGGCGATGCGCAGGTACGCGGCGCAGACGTCGGCCGCGAAGCGCCCGCAGGACGGGTCGGCGGCGCCGGCCGGCGCGCGGCCGGAACCGGTGCCCGGCCCGGCGCCCGGCTGCGGGCTCGGCGGGCCGGCCGACTCGGGCGCGCCCTCCGGCGCGGCGGCGGTGGCCCCGGAGAGCCCGGCCGGACCGGAGCCGGCGTTCCCGCCACCGCCGAAGAAGATGCCCGCCCAGCCCTTCTTGAACACGCCGTCGGTGGGCTGCCGGCCGCTGCTCTCCGGCAGGAAGGCGCGGGACAGGTCGTTCCAGGTGATCATCGGGACGATCGCGTCGACCCGCTGGTCCTGCGCGGCCAGCAGCAGGGCCAGGCCGCCGCCGTACGAGCCGCCGACCACACCGACCCGGGGGTCACCGGCCGCGTCGAGGCGGATGTCCGGACGCGCGGCGAGCCGGTCGAGCAGACGCTGCGCGTCCCGCACCTCGTAGTCGGGATTGTCCAGGTGGATCTGGCCGCCGCTGCGCCCGAAGCCGCGGGCGGTCCAGGTGAGCACCGCGTACCCGCGGGCGACCAGATCCTCGGCGTCCGAGCGGACCGAGTCCTTGGTGCCGCCGAAGCCGTGCGCCAGCAGCACCGCCGGTACCCGCTTCGACGACGAGGCGCCGGCCGGCAGGTAGAGCGTGGTGTCCAGGTCGACGGGCTCGTCACCGGACGGCCCGGAGCGTACGGTCACCAGCGCCGCCTCGGTCCGGAAGTCGTCACCCCGCGGCCGGGCCGTCCAGACCAGCGCGGCGGCGACGAGGACGACCACCGCCACCGCGGCGACGATGCGGCGCGGGTGGCCGGCCAGGGCGCGCCGGAGCCGCGCGGCGGTTGATCTCATGCGGCACACGGTACGGGCCGACGGCTGAGCATTCGCTGAGATCCGCCGTACGTCTGTCCGGTTGCGCCGATCGTCGCGAAGCGTCCGTCATCCGCCAAAGGTCCAGAGCATCCCAGCGGGACGTATTCGGATCATGTGAATTCACATCTACAGGCGCAAACCATCGTCGATGTCATTTCTCGGCAACACGATCACACGCTACGTACCTTTCGCCCTGACGCAGGGTGACCCAAAAGGGACTGACGTGAAGCCGACTCATCGGCTGAGGTCTCACGCACGTCCGGTTCGGCTACTTTTCCGGTCCGGTGCACGGGACTGCGTACGGCGACCTCCCGGGGCACCGATCGCCCCGCCGTCGCCGGAGGAGAAGACATGACAGTCCCCGCGTCGCGGGTCCGTCGGCGGCCCGCCGTACCGGGCCGTACGCTCACCCTGGTTCTGGTGCTGGCGCTGCTGGCCCCGCTCGGGCTGATCTTCATCCAGGCCGAAAGCGACTTCGCCGACGACCACGACCTGGTGAGCCGGGAGCGGCTCGGCGTCCGCTACCTGCGCGCCCTCGGGCCGGTCACCGACACGCTGGTGGAGGCCCAGGCCATCGCCGTCGCCGAGGGGGCGGTCTCCCGGGCCTCGCTCACCGCCGCCATCGAGGGCGTCGCGGAGGTGGACAACGCGATCGGCGACGAGCTGCGCACCCACGAACGCTGGGCCGGGCTGCGGGCCAAGCTGGAGGCGCTGCCGGACCGCGGGATCGGTGACCCCGAGGCGGCGTACCGGGCCTACGGCGAGGCGTCCGACCTGCTGCTGGCCCTCTACCGCAAGGTACGGGAGAGCTCCGGCCTGATCCGCGACCCCCGCTCCGACTCGTTCTTCCTCCAGGACGGCATCGGCGGGGACCTGCCCACCGCGACGGTGCTGGCCGGGCGGCTCGTCGACCTGGCCCGGCTGTCCGCCAAGCGCCCCGCCGCCGAGCGCGCGCGGGTGGGCGCCGAGCTGGCCGAGCTGCGGGTCTCCGCGCTCGGTCCCGCCACCGACCTGGTCACCGACCTGCGCTCGGCGGTGGACAGCTCGGAGAGCACCGACCTGGGCGCCAACGTGCTCACCCCGCTGGACACCTACCAGCGGTCCCTGGAGACGTTCGCCGTCTACTCGGCACCCGGCGCCGGCCGGTCCGCGCCGAGCACCGACCAGCTCACCAGCGCCGGGATCAGCGCGCAGAACGCCGCCAAGCAGCTCCGTACGGTCATCCTCGACCAGCTCGACGCGCTGCTGCGGGAACGGCTCGACACCCTGGAGCGGGACCGGCTGCTGGGCCGGATCGCCGCCGGGGCGGCGGTGCTGCTGATCGCCGGCATCGTCGCGCTGCACGTGGCCGCGCTGAGCCGGGACCGCTCGCGGGCCACCCCGTCCCGCCGGGAACCGGCCGAGGCCGCCCCGGCGGCCCACCCCGCCCCGCCGCCCGCCGTGCCCGAGGACGACCGCCAGCCGGTCGCCGTGGGACACGCTGGCGACGCCGACCGGTGGAGGCCGTTCGATGCTGCTCGGTAGGTTACGCATCCGGGGCAAGCTCGCCCTGCTGGTGATCATTCCGCTGCTCAGCATGGTCGGCCTGGCCGTACCGGTCGTCATCGACCGGGTGACCGCCGCCCGGCAGGCCGCCGACACCGCCGAGACCGTCCGCGTCGCCAGCCGGGTCGGCAGCCTGGTCCAGGACCTCCAGCAGGAACGTCTGCTCTCGATCGGCCTGCTGCTGCGGCGGGTGAGCCGCACCGAGCTGATCCAGAAGTCGGCCACCGTCGACGACCGGGTCGCCGACCTGCGCGCCGAGCCGCTGCCGGCGGCCGTCCGCGAGAGCCTCGACGGGGTACGCCGGCTGGAGGACGTCCGCAACGCCACGCTCGCCGGCCGGGCCACGCCGCAGCAGATCCTGACCGTGTTCGGCGAGGTCGACACCGCCCTGATCGACGCGCTGCGGCTGCCCTTCCGGGTGGACACCGACACCGCCGCCGGACGGCAGGTGCTCGCCCTCGACGCGCTGCTGCGCGTCGACGAGGCCCTCAGCTCGTGCACCACCCAGATCGTGCTGGTCAAGGCCACTGGTGATCCGCAGGTCTCCCGGGCGTTCGTCGCCTGCATGGCGGCGCTCAACGTCGACAACCGGCGGTTCCGCAAGCTGATCACGCCCGAGCAGCTCAAGGTGGCCCAGCTGGACGACGCCGCGGTGGCGGCCCGGACCAGCCCGACGTTCCTGGTGGACAGCCTCCGCGACCCGGACGGCGCGATCGCGCCGGTGCCGCTGGACGTGCTGTTCCCCTCGGCCCGGTCGATGATCACGCTGGGCCAGTTCGTGGAGAAGAAGGTCGTCGCGGACGTCATCGCGGAGACCCGTGCCCGGGAACGGGAGGCGCTGACCGCGGCCTGGCTGGTCAGCCTCGCGGCGGGGGCGATCCTGCTCGTCGTGGTGCTGCTGAGCATGACCGTGGCGCGTACGGTGGCCCGGCCGCTGAGCCGGCTCACCCGCTCCGCCGAACGGGTCGCCCGGGTAACCGAGGCCGAACTGACCCGCGTCGCCGACGACGAGTCCGAGACGGTCCCCCCGGTACGCCTCGACCCGGTGGAGGTCAGCGCCCGGGACGAGATCGGCGACCTGGCCCGCGCGTTCGACCGGGTGCAGCACACCGCCGCCCGGCTGGTCGAGCGGCAGGTCGCCGGGCGGCGCAACGTGGCGCAGATGTTCGGCCACGTCGGCCGCCGTACGCAGAACCTGGTCGGCCGCCAGATCGCGCTCATCGACCGGCTGGAACGGCAGGAGACCGACCCGGGCCGCCTGGAGCACCTGTACCGGCTCGACCACATCTCCAGCCGGTTGCGCCGCAACGCGGGCAGCCTGGTGGTGCTCTCCGGCGCGACCGGCTCGGACGGCCACGTGGCGCCGGTCCCGCTGGCCGACGTGGTCCGGCTCGCGCTCGGTGAGATCGAGGACTACACCCGCGTGGACGTGGAGGTCCCGCCCGGCGTGGCGGCGGCCCCCGCCATCGCCGGTGACCTGGTGCTGACGCTCGCCGAGCTGATGGAGAACGCCACCTCGTTCTCCCCGCCGCACACCCGCGTGGTGGTGACCGGCGAGCTGACCGACGGCGGAGCCCGGCTGGTCGTGGTCGACCACGGCATCGGCCTGACCGGCGACCGGATGGCCGAGGAGAACGCCCGGTTCACCCGGCGGGAACGCCTCGACCTCGCCCCGACCGAGGTGCTCGGCCTGTTCGTGGTCGGCCGGCTGGCCCGCCGGCACGGCTGGAGCGTCCAGCTGAGCCACACCCCCGGTGGCGGCGTCACCGCGGCCCTGGAGATCCCGGGCGCCTCGCTCGTGATCCGCCGTCCCGAACCGGTCGGCGTCAGCGCCGGCCGGGCCGCCGTACCCGGCGCCCGCGAGCCGGAGCCGACCGCCGTCGAGGCGCCGGCCGGCTTCGACGCCGAGCTGCTGAGCCGGGCCACCCGCAGCATGTCCAGCGGCGACCCGTGGAACGCGTTCGGCCACCAGACCGAAGGCGCGGAGCCGGCCGAGGACCAGGGCCCGCCCACCGGCGGTCCGCCTCCGGCCTGGCCGCCGTCGGCCGTACCGCCGGCGCGTCCCGGGCACCT
>NZ_JBMVFV010000107.1:0-16803 GCF_049538395.1 Micromonospora sp. AB353
GCCCGGCCGGGCCGGCCGCCCTGCCCGGCCGGGCCGGCCCGGCGATCTTGCACTTTCCGCCCCGACGAATGGGCCGTAAAGGGCACCTGGCGGGCGCCAAGTGCAAGATCGGCGTTTCCGGCGGGGCGACGTCGGGCGCGGGCGCTCCGGCGGGTCAGGCGGGGGCGTCGGGGGTCAGGGCGTGGACCACGTCGCCGAGCACCACGATCGCGGGCGGGCGCAGCGCGGCGGCCTCCACGTCGGCGGCGACCGCGCCCAGCGTGGAGCGCAGCATCCGCTGGGCGGCTGTGGTGCCCTCCTGGATCACCGCGGCCGGAGTCTCCGCCGGTTTGCCGTGCGCGATCAGGGTGGCGCTGATCGCCGCGAGGTTCTTCAGGCCCATCAGGACCACGAGCGTGCCGCGCAGCCCGGCCAGGGCGTCCCAGCGCACCAGCGACGCGGGCGCGTCGGGCGCGAGGTGCCCGGACACCACTGTGAACTCGTGCGCCACGCCCCGGTGGGTCACCGGCACGCCGGCGACCTCGGGCACCGCGATCGCGCTCGTCACGCCGGGCACCACCGTCACCGGCACGCCCGCCTCGGCGCAGGCCAGCAGTTCCTCGCCACCACGCCCGAAGACGTACGGGTCGCCGCCCTTGAGCCGTACCACCACCTTGCCGGCCCGCGCCCGATCCACCAGGATCCGGTTGATCTCCTCCTGGGCACGCGACGGCCCGTACGGGATCTTCGAAGCGTCGACCAGCTCGACGTCCGGGCGCAGTTCGTCCAGGAGCAGGCCGGGCACGAGCCGATCGGCGACGACCACCTCCGCCTCGGTGAGCAGCCGCCACCCCTTCACGGTGATCAGCTCCGGGTCGCCCGGCCCGGATCCGACGAGTGCGACGCGCCCGCCGGTGTTAAGAGGGGGCCCTTCCTCTACCGCAGGCGTTAAAAGGGGGCCCTTCCTTCCGAGCAGGGCGCGGATGGCGTCGCGGGTCGCCATCGCTCGGCGGGGGTCGCCACCGCCGAGGACCGCCACGGTGACCGGGCCGTGCCGGGTCACCGCCGGGGTCCACGCGCTCGCCGCCGTCCGGTCGTCGGCGCGTACGCAGAAGATCCGCCGCTCGGCCGCTGCCGCGCTGACCGCGGCGGCGGCGGCCCGGTCGTCCACAGCCACCTGGACCAGCCACGCGCCGTCCAGGTCGTCGGGGACGAACCGGCGCGGCTCCCAGTGCAGCCGTCCGGCGTCGACGTGCGCGCGCAGCGCCGGGGTCAGCTCAGGCGACACCAGCAGCACGTCCGCGCCGGCGTCGAGCAGCGCGGGCACCCGCCGGGTGGCGACCGCTCCCCCGCCCACGACCACCACGCGCCGCCCGTCCAGCCGCAACCCCAGGGGGTACGGGCTGGGCGGCGGCGGCCCGGCCGGCTCGGTCACTTCTCCGCCACCCCGGCGGAGTCGAACGTGGCGACCTCGTGCAGTACCCGGACCGCGCCGGTGACCACCGGCAGGGCGAGCAGCGCCCCGGTGCCCTCGCCGAGCCGCAGGCCCAGGTCGATCAGCGGTTCCAGGCCGAGGTGCCGCAGCGCCGCCGTGGCGCCCGGCTCGGCGCTGCGGTGCCCGGCGACCATGCCGCCCACGGCGTCCGGCGCGAACGCGGCGGCGGCGACCGCGGCGCTCACCGCGATCACGCCGTCGAGCAGCACCGGCACCCGGCGCGCGGCGGCGCCGAGGATCAGGCCGGTCAGCGCGGCGTGCTCCAGCCCGCCGACGGCGGCCAGCACGCCCAGCGGGTCGGCCGGGTCGGGCTCGTGCCGGGCCAGCGCGGCCCGCACCACAGCCACCTTGCGGGCGTACGTCTCGTCGTCGACCCCGGTGCCCCGCCCGGTGGCCGCCTCGGCGTCCACGCCGGAGAACGCGGCGATGAGCGTGGCGGACGGGGTGGTGTTGCCGATGCCCATGTCGCCGGTGAGCAGGATGCCCGCCCCGGCGTCGATCAGCTCGCCGGCGACCCGGATGCCGGTCTCCACTGCCGTACGGGCCTCGTCCCGGGTCAGCGCCGCGGTGACAGTCATGTCGCGGGTGCCGGGGCGGACGTTCGCGGACACCAGACGCGGCCCGGCCGGGTCGGCGGATTCGGCGCCGGGGATCGGGGTGGCCACGCCGACGTCCACCACCGTGACCGACGCGCCGGCCTGGCGGGCGAACGCGTTGACGACAGCGCCGCCGGCCAGGAAGTTGGCGATCATCTGGGCGGTGACCTCCTGCGGCCACGGGGTCACGCCCTGGGCGTGCACGCCGTGGTCACCGGCGAAGATCGCCACCGCGGCCGGCTCGGGCAGCGGCGGCGGGCAGGCGCCGGCCAGCCCGGCGAGGCGTACCGAGAGCGGCTCCAGGGCGCCGAGCGAGCCGGCCGGCTTGGTCAGCCGTCCCTGCAGCTCGCGAGCCGCCGCCATGGCGGCCTCGTCCAGCGGCCGGATCGCCGCGACTGTGGGCTCCAGCATCATGCCTCCAGGATCCGTGCCAGCGTCTCGATAAACGCGTCGGTGGTGCCCCGGTCGCGTACGGCGATCCGGAGCCAGTCCGGGCCGAGCCCGGGGAACGTGTCGCCCCGGCGTACCGCCCAGCCGTTCGCGCGCAGCCGCTCGCGTACGTCGGCGGCGCCGGCCACGTGGATCAGGACGAAGGCGGCGGCCGGGCGGCCCGCCACGCGTACCCCCGGCAGGCCGGCCAGGCGGGCCACCAGGTGGTCGCGGTCGGCGGCGAGTTCGGCGGCGACGGCGCGTTCGGCGGCGACGGCGGCCGGCGCGGCGCAGGCGGTGGCGGCGGCGAGCGCCGGGGTGGAGACCCCCCAGAGCGGCTGCGCGGCGGCGAACCGGGCCAGCAGCGCGGCGTCGCCGAGCAGGTAGCCGATCCGCAGCCCGGCCAGTCCCCAGGTCTTGGTGAGGCTGCGCACCACCACGAGGCCGGGGAGGTCGCGGCGGGCGGCGAGCGACTCGGGCTCGCCGGCGACGCCGGGTGCGGCGGTGGTGTCGGCGAACGCCTCGTCGACCACGAGCACCCGGCCGGGGCGGGCCAGCGCGGCGATGGTGTCGGCCTGGTGCAGCACCGAGGTCGGGTTCGTGGGGTTGCCGATCATGACGAGGTCGGCGTCGCCGGGGACGCGGGCCGGGTCGAGGCGGAAGCCGTCGGCCGGGTCGAGCAGCACCCGGTCCACCCGGTGCCCGGCGGCCCGCAGCGCGGCCTCCGGCTCGGTGAACTGCGGGTGCACCACCACGGGGTGGCGGACGCCGGACAGCGCGCGGGCGATCAGGACGAAACCCTCGGCGGCGCCGGCGGTGAGGAGTACCTCTTCCGGGGGTCGCCCGTGCCGGTGAGCGACGGCGGCGCGGGCCGGCGCCGGGTCCGGGTACGCGGCCAGGTCACCCAGCGCGGCCGTGATCGGGTCGGCGAGCCAGTCCGGCATCGGGGCGCGGCGCACGTTCACGGCCAGGTCCACCAGGCCGGGCGTGGCCTCGACGTCCCCGTGGTGGCCCAGGTCGGGCTCGTCGAGCGCGGCGGCGCTCCCGGTCGGTGCTGCGGGCATGTCCGCGATCCTGCCGGGTAGCCGCCGCCCGGGACAGCGCATCCCGGCGTGGGTCGCGTCACGGTCCGCCGGTTTATGAGTTCTTCTCATTTCCGAATCGGAAATGTCATAGCTTGACCCCGTGAGCAGTCGTCCCCTTGCTTCCGCTGGCCGTCTCGTTCCCCTTCTCCGCGCCGGGCTGATCGCCGGCATCGTGGTCGCCGCCGCCCTGTATCCGCTGGTCGCCGTCACCGGCATCGGGGCCAAGGCCACCGCGCACGCGATCGAACAGAAGACGAACATCCTCAAGACCGCGCTGCCGGCCGAGACCTCGTACGTCTACGCGCCCGACGGCAAGACCGTGCTGACGATGTTCTACGAGGAGTACCGGCAGTACACCAAGATCGAGAACATGTCGCCGAACATCCAGCAGGCGATCGTCGCCGCCGAGGACAACCGCTTCTACCAGCACCACGGCGTCGACCCGAAGGGCGTGGCGCGCGCTTTCGTGTCAAACGCCCGATCCGGCGGCGTCTCCCAGGGCGCCTCGACGATCACCATGCAGTACGTGCGGATGGCGCTGCGGGACAGCGCGACCACGCCCAAGGAGGTCCAGGAGGCGACCCAGCAGACCAGCCTGCGCAAGGTCAAGGAGATGCGCATGGCGCTGGACATCGAGAAGCACCTGAGCAAAGAGCAGATCATGGAGCGCTACCTCAACTCGGCCTACTTCGGGCACCGGGCGTACGGGATCTACGCGGCCTCGCAGATCTTCTTCTCCAAGACGCCGGCCACGCTCACCCCGGTCGAGGCGGCCACGCTGGCCGGGCTGGTGAAGTCGCCGTCGGAGTACGACCCGATCACCTCCGACCAGAAGGAGGCCACCGGCCGGCGCAACTACGTGCTGGACAACATGGCCCGCCTCGGTTACCTGTCGCCGGATGCCGCCGCCGAGGCGAAGGGTCAGCCGATCAAGCTGAAGCTGACCACGCCGCCGAACGACTGCGCCGCGATCGACGGCGGGCACCGCGCCTGGGGCTTCTACTGCGACTACCTGAAGAACTGGTGGAGTTCCCAGCCCGCGTTCGGCGAGAACCGGCTGGAACGGATGGACAAGCTACGCCGTGGTGGCTACCGGATCGTGCTCGCGCTCGACCCGAAGACCCAGGCGGCAGCGGAGAAGAACGTCGGCGCCAAGGACAACACCGGCAGCCCCTTCGCCAACGGCATCGTGGTCGCCGAACCCGGCACCGGGCGGATCAAGGCGATGGCGGTGAACCGGAACTACTCGCTGGACCTGGCCGAGAACCCGAACAGCTCGAACCCGGAGGCCGGCCCGAAGGTCAAGGCGAACTATCCGAACACGGTGGCGCCGCTGCTCGGCGGCGGGACGCTACCGGGCTACCAGGCCGGTTCCACGTTCAAGATGTTCCCGATGCTCGCCGCGCTCAACGCCGGGATGCCGCTGTCCACCGCGTACGACTCGCCGCACACGTACAAGTCGGCCGTCTACGACGGATGGGCCCCGTCCAACGCCAGCGGCGCGATGACCGGCCGGCAGACCATGTGGTCCGGGTTCGGCAAGTCGGTGAACACCTACTTCGTCCAACTGGAGGAGAAGATCGGCGCGGACGCCGGGGTGCGCCTGGCCGAGCAACTGGGCCTGCGCTGGCGTACCGACGTGGACAAGGAACAGGCGTCGCCGGGCAAGGCGAAGAAGTGGGGCGCGTTCACGCTCGGCGTCTCCGACGCCACCCCGCTGGAGATGGCGAACGCGTACGCCGCCATCGCCGCCGACGGGCGTTACTGCGAGGCCATCCCGGTCAACGCGATCATGAACCGGGACGGCACACCCGCCACGTACACGACGGCGGGCGGGGTGCAGCGGGAGGTCGCCAAGCCGCGGTGCCGGCAGGTGGTGAACGCCGACGCGGCCCGCGCCGCCACCGACGCGGCGCGCTGCCCCACCGGCGACACCCCGGCCAAGGGGAGCTGCGGCGGCTGGTCGACAGCCGACAGCGTCCGGGGCACAGTGGGCCGCCCGGTCGCCGGCAAGACCGGTACGACCGACAGCACCCGGTCGGCGTGGTTCGTCGGCTACACGCCGGAGCTGGCGGCGGCGAGCTTCATCGCCGACCCGGACAATCCGTTCAACGCGGTGGGCGACGGGCAGTCGCAGATCCCGGTGAACGCGGTGGCGCAGACCCTGCGGGACTCCCTGAAGGGCCAGCCCACCCGCCAGTTCACCCCACCCTCGGACCAGATAGTCGGCTGACCCCCTCGCCCGCCCCAACCCCACCACCCTGTTCCGCCCGGGGGTGCGCCCGGGTAGTTGATCAAGGAGTTTGCGTCACGGATCGCCCGATCCGCAGACGCGAACTCCTTGATCGACGTTGGAAGGGGGCGGGGGGCCTCAGCGGAGGTCGGCGGCGACGAAGGACCACAGCTCCAGGTCGACCCGGGCGCCCCGGACGAAACCGGCGTTGCGCAGCAGGCCCTCGTAGCTGAAGCCGGCCTTCTCGGCGACCCGCCGCGACGCCACGTTGCCGGCCGCCACCCGCAGCTCCACCCGCTGGAACCCGTGCTCCAGGATCAGGGCGATCGCCACCGCGTCCACCGCCTCGACCGCCAGGCCGTAGCCCCGGGCGTGCGGCGCGATCGCGTACGACAACTCGGTGAGCCGGGCGCCCCAGTCGGTCCGGCGGGCCCAGAGCGAGCCGACCACCCGCTGGTCCTCCCGGCGGACCACCGCCCAGTGGTCGCCGTCGCCGCTGTCCCGCCGCTGCCGGGCCAGCTCGGTGCACCACGCCCGCCCGTCGATCTGCCCGGACGCGTCGGCCAGCGGCAGCCAGCGCTGCGTCTGCCGGTCGGCGAACACCTCGTCCATCGCCTCCGCGTCGGCGGCGACGAGGTGCCGCACCTCGATGCGCGGGGTGGAGACGGTCAGTGCCGGGAAGCGGCGTACCGCCACCTGCCCGATCACGCCGACGCCCCCACCGGTGCCAGCGCGGCGGCCACCAGCCGGGCCGCGACGCCGGGGTGGGCGGCCCAGTGCGGCACGAGCTGCGAGGCGTGCACCGCCTGCCGGACGAAGCCCTCCGGGTTGCCTCCCTCCCAGCGCCAGGCCGGCCGGTCACCGGCCCGCGGCGTGAGCACGGCGGCGTGCTGCTTGTGCCCGGTCACCGTGGTGCCGGCCGCCGCCACCACGCTGTCGGTGACCGCGGTGGCCGTGCGGTAGCCGACCACCAGGCCGTCCCGGACCGTGCCGACCGCGTCGAGCACCCCGCACATGGGCAGGCCGTCCAGCTCCCGGGCCAGCCAGAGCAGGCCCGCGCCCTCGGCGATCACCGGGCGGCCCGAGCGGGCCAGCTCGGCCACCGCGATGCAGAGGCGGCGGTTGGCGGAGAGCTGCTCCGCGTACGTCTCGGGCAGCCCGCCGCCGACGACGAGCGCGCGGGCCCCGGCGGGCAGCGCCTCGTCGCGCAGCGGGTCGAGCGTGACCACCTCGGCCCCGGCGGCGCGCAACAGCTCGGCGGTCTCCGGGTGGCTGTAGGCGCCGGCCGGTCCGCCCGCGAGCGCCACCACCGGCCGCTCCCCCGACAGCTGCGGAGCGTCGGCCGGCTCCGGCGACCACGGCTCCACGGTGAGCGCGGGGGCGGAGCGGGCCAGCGCCAGCAGCCGGTCGAGGTCGACGGTGGCGGCCACCGCCTCACCGAGCCGGCGTACGCCGCGTTCGGCGTCCGCGTCGGCGCGCACCACCGGCCCGGTGCCGTACCGGCGGGCGGGCAGCACCGGGGGCAGCTCGTGCCGGCGCAGCGCCCCGTAGACCGGCACGCCCACGTCGTCGAGCGCCTCACGCAGCAGCGCCTCGTGCCGGGGTGAGGCCACCCGGTTGAGGATCACGCCGCCCAGCCACAGCTCGTCGTCGTACGCCCGGAAACCGTGCACCAGCGCGGCCACCGACTGGCCCATCGCGGCCACGTCCACCACGAGCACCACCGGGCTGCGCAGCGCGGTGGCGACTGCCGCCGTGGACTCGCTCTCGGGTCGCCCGGCGACCGAGTCGTAGAGCCCCATCGTGCCCTGCACCAGCGCGAACCCGGCGCCGTCAGCGCCGTACGCGAAGAGGGGGGCGATCCGCTCCGGGCCGACGAGTCTCGGATCAAGCGTGCGCCCGGCGCGCCCGGCGGCGAGCCCCAGATACGCCGCGTCCACCTGGTCCGGCCCGACCTTGAACCCGGCCACCGGGATCCCCCGGTCGGTGAGCGCCGCGAGCAGGCCGAGGGAGACGGCGCCGGTGCCGTGCCCCGAGGAGGGCGCACTCAGCACGACGCGCGGCACGTCGGTCATCATCGACTCCTGATGTGGGTGGTTTCCGCCCGCGTGACCATACCCGTCCGGCCCGGCGCGCGAGAGCCGCGCACACCGCCGTTTCTGCCTGGCAGCGGCGAGTGGCATCGCTCATACGGGTAGCCTTGGCCAACGTGTACCGGTTCCTGCTGACCCCGCGCTGGCTCGGCTACCTCGCGCTCACGCTCGTCGCCGCCACGGTGATGGTGTTCCTGGGCAACTGGCAGCTGGACCGCTACCGGGGGCGCACGGCCGTCAACGAGCGCATCGACGCCGGGGCCACCATGACGCCCGCGCCGCTGCGCGACGCGCTCCCCGCGCCCAGCGGCGGCGACGTCGGTCCCGCGCCGTCCGAGGAACTCACCTGGAGCCGGGTCACCGCCACCGGCCGGTACGACAGCGCGAACACCGTCCTGATCCGCGGCCGGACCGTCGACCGCACGGTCGGCTTCGAGGTGCTCACCCCGCTGCTGCTTGCCGACGGCACCGCGGTACTCGTCGACCGGGGCTGGATCCCGCCCGTGCCGGGCGCCGGCGCGACAGTCCAGCCGGACGTGCCGGCGGCGCCGACCGGCGAGGTGACGGTCACCGGCCGGGTGGTCGGCAGCGAGAGCGGCGGCGGCGCGGTCAGCCGGCGCGACGGCAAGCTGGAGGCCCGGCGCATCGACATCCCCCGCCTGGCCGAGCAGCTCCCCTACCCGGTGACCGGCGGTTACGTCCTGCTCGACGGTCAGACGCCGGCGGCCGATCCGGCCTTTCAGGCGGTCCAGATCGGGCACACCAACAACTGGCAGAACTTCGGCTACGTGTGGCAGTGGTGGATCTTCGCGGTGATGAGCCTGTTCGGCTACGGCTGGGTGGCCCGCCGGGAGGCACGCCGCCGGGCCGGGCTGGACACCCCGGGTGAGCCGGTGGACCGCGCCGCCGAGCCGGCCACTCCCACCTCCGCCTGAGCGGGCCTCACCGGGCACGGCCCGCTTCGTCGGTCTTCTGCACAGGCCCCCGTTACTCGCCGTAGCCGCCATCGACGAAGGACTCCTCACGATGAGGCTTCCGCACAGGGGCGGGCCGTGGATCCGGCGGCACACCGGGCGGCGGGGACGTTGGTAGGGTCCGCAGATGATCGTCAATCGTGGGGGTCGCGGTGACCTCTGACGCCACGACGCCCCCGGCCGCCGAGCCGCCCGCGTACGACCCCTGGTCGGCCATGCCGCCCGCCGTCGCGCCGCCCACCGAGCAGTTCCCGGTGATCGCCGCGCCGGACGCACCGGTCACCCCCGCGCCGCTCTCCGCACCGCCCGCGCAATACTCGGCGCCACCCGCGCAGTACTCGGCGCCACCCGCCCAGTACTCGGCGCCACCCGCGCAGTTCTCCGCGTCGCCGGTGCCACAGACCGGGGTGGTCGCGCCGCACTACGGGCCGACGCCCGGGCCGTACCCGCCGGGCGGGCCGGTGCCGCCCGCCCAGTCGGCGGTGGCGGTGCAGATCGCCGAGATCGTGGTGACGCCGCCGGTGATCCGTACCCCGGCCGGTGTCCTGCCGCTCGCCGGCGCTTCCTGGTACGTGACCGACTACTGGCAGAAGGAGGAGAAGATCGCGCCCTGGGCCGTCGTCGCCGCGATCCTCGGCTTCTTCTGCCTGACCGTGTTCAGCCTCCTGTTCCTGCTGATCAAGGAGACGCGGCACTACGGGACCGTGCAGGTGACGGTGAGCAGCGGCGGGCACCAGTACGTCGCGCGGATCCCGGTCACCGACCAGTTCCAGGTGCAGCAGCTCAACAACCAGGTCAACTACGCCCGGTCGCTGTCGGCCGGCTGAGCCGTCAGCCGGTGACCCGGCCGGCGTGGATGGCGCGGACCGCGTCGATGGTGTCCGCCTCGGCGGCGGTCTTGTCGTCGCGGTAGCGCAGCACGCGGGCGAAGCGCAACGCCATGCCGCCCGGGTACCGGCTGCTCGTCTGCACCCCGTCGAACGCGATCTCGACCACCTGCTCGGGCCGGACCCGCACCACCCAGTCACCCTTCTCCACGGCGAGCGACAGGAACCGCTCGGTCTGCCAGCGCAGCAGCTCGTCGGTGAGCCCTTTGAACGTCTTGCCGAGCATGACGAACTCGCCGGTACGCGGGTCGCGGGCGCCGAGGTGCAGGTTGGACAGCCAGCCCTCCCGCCGGCCGCTGCCCCACTCGACCGCGAGGACCACCAGGTCGAGCGTGTGCCGCGGCTTGACCTTGACCCAGGCCGAGCCGCGCCGGCCGGCGTCGTACGGCGCGGCCGGATCCTTGACGACCACGCCCTCCTGGCCGGCGTCGACAGCCGCGGCGAACGCCGTGGCCGCCTGCTCCGCGTCGTCCACCTCGACCCGGTCGACGAGCAGCGAACCGTCGACAGCGCGGGCCAGGGCCGCCCACCGCTCATGGCCGGGAGCGTCGATCAGGTCGGCACCGTCGAGGTGCAGCAGGTCGAAGAAGTACGGCGTGAGCACCGGTTCGCCGGTGCGCTCGGCGGCGGCCAGCACGGCGGGCGCGACCTGCGTCGGCCCGGTGGTGCTGGGTGTGGTGCGCCGGGCCGCCCGGCTGGACGTCTCCTGGAACGGCAGCGGCCGGCCGGCGGCGTCCAGCCCGATCGCCTCACCGTCGAGCACCAGCTCACGGGCGGGCAGCGCGCGGACGGCTGCCACCACCTGGGGCAGCCGGCCGGTGATCTCGTCCAGGCTGCGGGTGAAGACCGCGATGTCGGCCCCGGAGCGGTGCACCTGGATGCGGATGCCGTCGAGTTTGACGTCGACCACCGCCGGCACGCCGGTGGCGGTGAGCGCCTCGTCGACCGAGGGCGCGCTCTGCGCCAGCATCGGCGCGAGCGGCCGACCCACCTGGAGCCCGAACCCGGCCAGCGCTGCGGCGCCGCCGGTGAGCGCCGCGACCGCCACCGCCCGCAGGTCACCGGCGAGCAGCAGGGCCCGGCGTACGGCGGTCAGTGGCACGTCGGCGGCACGCGCGATCGCGTCGGTCAGCAGCCCGGCCTGCGCGCCCTGGCGCAGTTCGCCCCGGAACAGGCCGGTCAGCAGCCGCTGCTCGTCGGCGGTGGCGGCGGCGAAGAGGCGGCCGACCAGATCCCGCCGCCGGGCCTGGGATCCGGCCCCGGCGACGCGGGAGATCTCCTCGATCGCCGCGTCGACGGCGGCGACGGTGAGCGTCGGCTCGGCGGCCGGCGGGGGCAGGTCACGCAGGCCCGCCCAGCCGACACCGGTCTGACGCTGGCGCAGCTCACCGGCGAGGTAGCCGGCGCCGGCCGGGATCTCGCCCGGCTCCAGCCCGCGCAGCGCGGCGGCCAGCAGCTCCACCTTGGCCCGACGGCCGCTGGTGGCGCCGACCGCGGCCGAGGTGGCCGCCAGCTCTGCGAAACGCACGTCCACATCCTGCCAGCCGCCTGTGACATCGGGGCGGATCCGGCGACCCGGCACACCGCACGGGTGCGCCGGGCCGACGGTCAGGCCGAGACCGGTTCCTCGATGCGCAGGCCGCGCCCGCGCACGCCCTCGGCGACCCGGGTGAGCAGCGCGTCGAGCGTGACCAGAGCGGCGGAGAGCTCGCCGATCTGTTCGTTGAGCGTGTCCTCGGACCACGCGGAGACGTCGACGTCCCCCAGAGCACGGACGGCGGCCTGAAGCCGCTCCATCTCGTCGTTCGTACGCATGTTCGAAAGGCTATAACACCCCGCCCGCCGACACACCACAAACTCCGACATCGGCCCCGAAGTTACGGTTTCGACACCTCAGGAGCGGTTTCCGGCCTCCGCCACCCGGGCCAGCAGCAGCGCCTCGGCCAGGCACACCCGGGCGAACTCGCCCAGGTGCAGGCTCTCGTTCGGGCCGTGCGCCCGCGCGTGCGGATCCTCCACACCGGTCACCAGGATCGCGGCCTGCGGGAACATCTCCTGGAACGTGGCGATGAACGGGATCGATCCGCCCACCCCGATGTCGACCGGGTCGGTGCCGTCCCAGGCCGTCCGGAACGCCGACCGGGCGGCGTCGAACATCGGCCCGGAGGCGTCGATGACGCAGGGCGCGCCGTCGTGCTCGAACGTCACCGACACCTGCGCACCCCACGGCGCGTGCCGCTCCAGGTGCGCGGTCAGCGCCGCGTACGCCTTCTTCGGGTCGTCGCCCGGCGCCAGCCGTACGCTCAGCTTCGCCTTCGCGGACGGCACCAGCGCGTTCGGGGCCTCGCCGGTGGACGGCGCGTCCACGCCCAGGATCGCCAGCGCCGGCTTGGTCCAGAGCCGGTCGGTGATCCGGCCGGTGCCGAACAGCGTCGCGCCGTCGACCAGGCCGGCCTCGGCCCGGAACCGGTCCTCCGGGTAGTCGACGCTGGCGCCCTCGCGGCCGACCAGCCCGTCCACCGCGACGTCGCCGGCCTCGTCGTGCAGCGTGCCGAGCAGCTTCACCAGCGCGGTGAGCGCGTCCGGCACGGCGCCGCCGAACATGCCGCTGTGCACGGCGTGGTCGAGCGTGCGCACCTCCACGAAGCAGTTGACGATGCCGCGCAGCGAGGTGGTCAGCGCCGGCACGCCGACGTCCCAGTTGGTGGAGTCGGCGATCACGATGACGTCCGACGCCAGATCGTCACGGTGCTCGGCGAGCAGCCGCTCCAGCGAGTCCGAGCCGTACTCCTCCTCGCCCTCGATGAACAGCACCACACCGACCGGGAGCCGGTCACCGAACGCGCGCAGCGCGGCGACGTGCGCCATGATGCCGGCCTTGTCGTCGGCGGCACCCCGGCCGTAGAGACGGCCGTCGCGCTCCACCGGCTCGAACGGGTCCGACTCCCACAGTGACAGGTCGCCGACCGGCTGCACGTCGTGGTGCGCGTACATGAGCACGGTGGGGGCGCCGGGCGGGGCCGCCTTCGTGCCGATCACCGCGGGCTGGCCGCCGGACCGGACGATCCGCGTGTCGAGGCCGCAGCCGCGCAGCAGCTCCGCCACCGCCTCGGCGGAACGCTCCACGTGCGAGTGGTCGAAGCCCTCGAAGGCGATGCCCGGGATGCGGACGAGTCGCTCGAGGTCGGCACGGACGCCGGGGAGTTCCCGCTCGACGGCGGCCCGCACCTCGGACTCGGAGAGGATCGGAGTGGTCATGACCGGAATCGTATGCTGGCCTTACCCCGCCACGTCGCCCGAGCCCGATCGCCGCCCCACGCGCACGTAGTAGCGGTCCACGTCGTGCGGCAGGTCCGGAGCGCCGTCGACGACCAGGTCCACCGCTGCCGCCGTACCGTCGGCGGTGAAGTGCGACCGCTCCCCCGCGTGCCACCGGCGCAGCTCCGGCAGGATCTGCGCGCCGTCGCGGGCCAGCGCCCGGCGCAACCGCAGGTCGGCCGGCGCGGTGACCAGCACCGACAGCGTCAGCTCGGGGCGTACCGCGGCGCGGGCGGCGCTCACCCCCTCGACGATCAGCACCGGACCGGCGGGCACCGGCACCACCCGGTCCAGGAAGCGCCGGCGCACCCAGCTGTAGCGGCGGTAACCGCCCGGCCGGCCGGCCCGCACCGGGCCGAGCACCTGCTCCTCCAGCCGGGTCCAGAACGTGAGCTGGTCGTCCCAGCCGTCGAGCAGGTCGTCGGTGTGCACGAGCGGCGGGCGCACGCCGCCCGCCCGCTCCGCGAGAGCGTCCGCGAGGCGCGTCGCGAACCGGCTCTTGCCCGCGCCGCTGGGCCCGTCGACGGCGACCAGCCGGGTACGCCCCAACCGCGCCGGACCGGCCAGCACCCGACCGGCCAACCCGGCGTACGCCTCGATCACCGCCACGTTCACCCGACCGACGCTAACGTTCCCCCGTCCGCTGGAAACTGCGACCCGGGCGGACCGTTTCGCCGAGCGGCGGCGCGGCGTGCTGGGCATCATCGGGGGGTGCTCCATGACGTGATGTGTCCGGGCGTCGACGCCCTCCTGGAACAGGCCCGCGCCGGTCTCCGCCGGCTCACCCCGCACGAGACCGTCGAGGCGGTCCGTGGCGGCGCGCTGCTTATCGACACGCGTACCGAGGCGCAGCGCCGCGAGGAGGGTGAGCTGCCCGGCGCGATCGTCATCGACCGCACCGTGCTGGAGTGGCGGCTCGACCCGGCCAGCGCGTGGCGCATCCCGGAGGCCACCGGGTACGACCGCGAGGTCGTCGTGGTGTGCCGGGAGGGGTACAGCTCCAGCCTGGCCGCCGCCAGTCTCCAGACGCTGGGGCTGCGGCAGGCCACCGACATGATCGGCGGGGTGCAGGGCTGGCGGGAGGCCGGGCTGCCGATGTCCGACCGCCCGGCCGACGTGCGCTACTGAGCCGGTGGCGCGCCGGGTGGCACGAACGGCAGTCCCGGCGGTGGCCCGGACTCGATGAGCCGCCACAACGCTTCCGTGTCGAGGTGCTCCTCCACCAGGTCGCCGAGCAGGTCGAGCGTCCGTTCCCGGGCCGCCGCGAAGGACGTGTCCGGCGCGACCTTGAACCCGGCACGCCCGGCCGCCTCCGCGACCTCGGTCAGGAACCGGCGGCGGAACGCGTCGGAGGAGAAGGCGCCGTGCCAGTGCGTGCCGTACACGGTGCCGAGGCGCGCGCCCTCGCCGGTGCCGTCGGCGTAACGCAGCAGCGGCGCGAGTCCCGGGTCGGCGGCCGTGACCCGGCCGTGGTGGATCTCGTACCCGTGCACCGGCACGTCGCCGGCGGCGGTGCCCTCGGCCCGGCGGACCGTCTTGCGCGGCTCGAAGGTGATCTCGACGGGCAGCAGCCCGAGGCCCGGTACGGTGCCCCGGCGGCTCTCCACCGCGTCGTGGATCGCCCGGCCCAGCATCTGGAAACCGCCGCAGATGCCGAGCAGCGGCCGTCCGGCGGCGGCGTGCGCCCGGACCGCGTCGGCCAGGCCGGTCTCCCGCAGCCAGGCCAGGTCGGCGACAGTCGACTTGGTGCCGGGGAGCACCACCACGTCGGCGGCGGCCAGTTCGGCCGGTTCGACGGTGAGGCGGACCCGTACGCCCGGCTCGGTCGCGAGGGCCTCCACGTCGGTGGCGTTGCTGATCCGCGGTAGCCGCACCACGGCGACGTCGAGCCAGTCGGTGCCCCGGGGTGCCGCCGGGCGGCCGAGCACCCGCCCGTACGCGAGCGAGTCCTCCGCGTCCAGCCACAGGTCCAGTGCCCAGGGCACCACCCCGTACGTCGGGCGGCCGGTGACCCGGTGCAGCATGTCCAGCCCCGGCTGGAGCAGGCCGCGGTCGCCCCGGAACTTGTTCACCACGAACCCGGCCAGCAGCGCCTGGTCGGCCGCGTCGAGCAGGGCGACGGTGCCGAACATCGAGGCGAACACGCCGCCCCTGTCGATGTCGCCGACGACGATCGTGGGTAGCCCGGCCTGCCGCGCCAGCCCCATGTTGACGTAGTCGCCGCCGCGCAGGTTGATCTCGGCGGGGCTGCCCGCGCCCTCGCAGATCACCACGTCGTACTCGGCCCGCAGCTCGGCCAGCGCCGCGTACGCCGTGGTGGCGAGCCGGGACCGTACCTCGTGGTAGTTGCCGGCGGTGACCGTGTCGACGGCTTCGCCGAGCAGCACCACCTGGCTGGCGTGGTCGCTACCGGGCTTGAGCAGCACCGGGTTGAAGCGCAGGTCGGCGTCGAGCCCACAGGCGGCGGCCTGCATCGCCTGGGCACGGCCCAGCTCGCCACCGCGACCGTCCGGGCCGGCCACCACGGCGGAGTTGTTCGACATGTTCTGCGCCTTGAACGGGGCGACCCGGACGCCCCGGCGGCGCAGCCATCGGCAGATGCCGGCGGTGAGCACGCTCTTGCCGGCGTCGGAGGTGGTGCCGGCGACGAGCAGCCCGCCGCTCACCGCCCGCTCCCCCGCTGCCCGCCGCCCGCCTCGGCCGTGCTGCACGAGACGCGAGCCGCTCGGCTGAGGGTGCCCAGCGCGGCCCGGCCGGCGGCCCCGGCCAGACGGCCGACCGTCACCGGGTAGAGCGCGGCCAGGCCGAGCGCTGCCACACCGACCGCGCCGGAGATCCGGGCGGCCCGCTTCAGGTGCCGCGCCTCGGGGCGGGGCCCGTCACCGAGGAACGGCCGGGTCTCGGCGCGGCCGAAGTAGACGTTGCGCCCACCGAGCCGCACGCCGAGCGCGCCCGCCATGGCCGCCTCGCACTGACCGGCGTTCGGGCTCGGGTGGTCGGCCCGATCCCGCCGCCACACGTGCCACGCGGCGGCGCGATCCCCGTGCGCCACCGGCGCCACGGCCACCGTGAGGAGCCCGGTGAGCCGCGACGGCACCAGGTTCAGCGCGTCGTCCAGCCGGGCGGCGGGGGTGCCGAAGCGGGCGTACCGGGGTGAGCGGTGGCCGACCATCGCGTCGAGCGTGTTCGCCGCCCGGTAGCCGAGCAGGCCGGGCAGGCCCGCGACCGCGCCCCAGACCAGCGGGGCGACCACGGCGTCCGAGGTGTTCTCGGCGACCGATTCGACAGTGGCGCGGGCGAGTTCGGGCTCGTCGAGGGCGGACGGGTCACGCCCGCACAGGTTGCCCAGACGTGCCCGGGCGGCGGGCAGGTCGGCCCGGCCCAGTGACCGTGCCATCACCCGGGACTCGTGCCGCAGCGTGCGCCCGCCGAGCACCGTCCAGGTGCCGGCGGCCACCAGCGCGGCCCGCGCGATCGGATGGTGCCGGGTCGCCAGCGCGGCGGCGGCACCGAGCAGGACCGGCGCGCCGACGGCGAGGGCCGTGAACGCGGTCCCGGCCGCCCGGTCGGGGCGGTAGACCCGCCGTTCCAGCGCACCGGCCGCCCGGCCGAAGCCCGCTACCGGATGCCACCGGCGGGGGTCGCCGAGCAGCGCGTCGAGCGCGTAGCCCGCCACCATCCCGGTCGCGTTCGCCATGGCGGTCGCCTGCCGCA
>NZ_JBMVFV010000108.1:0-16662 GCF_049538395.1 Micromonospora sp. AB353
CGCGGTCGAACCGCTGGGTGCGCTCGTCGTCGGCGGCGGCCGACGGCGCGCCCGGCTCGGCGGACTGGCGCGGGATCGCCTGCGTCGGGTCGGCCGACGGCGGCTGGCCGAACGGCGGCGCGGACTGCGGCGAGCCGTACTGCGGCGCCTGCTGCGGACCGGCGTACGGGACGCCGGACTGCGGTTCGGCGGACGGCGGGCCGGACTGCGGCGCGTGCGGCGGGGCGGTGTTGAACGGCGGCGCCGACTGCGGCTGGCCGTACGGGCCGGGCTGCTGCGGCCAGCCGGGCGGCGGCGAGCCGGCCTGCGGGAAGCCCGGACCCGGCTGCTGCGGGTAGCCGCCCGGACCGGGGTAGCCGCCGGGCTGACCCGGCTGCTGCGGCCAGCCGGGCTGGGCCTGGCCGTACACGCCCGGCTGCGGCTTGGGCTTCGGCACGTAGTAGAGCGTGCGCCAGATCTTGAACACCACGAACGCGGCGACCCCGAAAATCGCCAGCCACGCCACGCGGGTGAGCAGACCGAGGAAGGCGTCCAGCACCTCACCGTCGGCGAGCCGGCCGACCAGCCAGATCAGGAACGTCAGCGCGCCGAACACCACGGACACGGCGTACTCGACGAGCGCCACCTGCGTGATCAGCTTGGCCTTCGGTACGACCGGGAGGATCGCGGAGGCGATCAGGACGGCGAGCAGCGGCAGAACCGTCGACTCCAGGCCGACGAAGGTGAAATACGTGCTCCCGGCCCGGCCGCTGGCCGTGCTGTAGTCGTCGATCGGCAGCAGGCGCACCAGGCCGACGAAGAGAAGCACGGCGTTGGCGCCGAGAAGGACGAACGCTGCGAGTTCGCGCAACGGCTTGATCAACTGGCTGGCCTGCGCGGCGTCGCCGGACGCGGGCTCGGCGGGGCTGGTCACGGACTCCCCCAGGGGACGAAAGCGGACAGTTGCCGAAGTGAGCGTAGTCTCTCCGGCCACCGGACGATCGATGGCGGCGCGTGCGGAAGGATGGACGCCATGCGCATCGTGGTACTGACCGGCGGCATCGGGGGCGCCCGCTTCCTGCTCGGCGTGCGGGCGTACGCCCGCGAGGTGGGCGCCGAGGTGACCGCCGTGGTGAACGTCGGCGACGATCTGCTGCTGCACGGGCTGAAGGTCTGCCCCGACCTGGACAGCGTGCTCTACACGCTCGGCGGCGGCGCCGACCCGGAGCGCGGCTGGGGCCGGGCGGGCGAGACCTGGACGGTGAAGAACGAGCTGGCCGCGTACGGCGCGGAGCCGAGCTGGTTCGGCCTCGGCGACAAGGACGTCGCCACCCACCTGGTGCGCACCCAGATGATCAACGCCGGCTACCCGCTGTCCCAGGTGACCGAGGCGCTGGCGGCCCGCTGGCAACCGGGCGTGCGGCTGCTGCCCGCCACCGACGACCGCCTGGAGACGCACGCCGTCGTCACCGACGAGCAGGGCCGGCGGGCGATCCACTTCCAGGAGTGGTGGGTTCGCCATCGCGCAGGCGTACCCACCGACCGGTTCGTCTTCGTCGGTGCCGACGCGGCGAAGCCCGCGCCCGGCGTGGTCGAGGCGATCGCCGCCGCGGACGTGGTGCTGATCGCGCCGAGCAACCCGGTGGTGAGCATCGCCCCGGTGCTGGCGGTGCCCGGCCTGCGCGACGCGGTGACCGGCGGATCGACCCCGGTGATCGGGGTGTCGCCGATCATCGGCGGCGCACCGGTACGCGGGATGGCCGACCGCTGCCTCGAGGTGCTCGGCGTGGAGTGCAGCGCGGCCGGTGTGGGCGGTCTCTACGGCGCCCGGCCGGCGGGCGGCCTGCTCGACGGCTGGCTGGTCGCGCCGGAGGACGAGGGCACAGTGGTCCCGGACGTGACCGTCCGCGCGGCGCCGCTGCGGATGACCGACGAGGCGGCGACCGCCGCGATGGTGCGCGCCGCGCTGGAGTTGATGTGAGGCTGGAGATCCTGCCGGTGCAGGGCATCGGCGACGTGACCGAGGGCGACGACCTGGCGGCGCTGATCACCGGCGCGGCGCCCTGGCTGCGCGACCACGACGTCCTGGTGGTCACCAGCAAGATCGTGTCGAAGGCGGAGGGCCGGCTGGTCGACGTGCCGGCCGACGGCCCGGAACGGCTCGCCGAGCGGGACCGCATCCTGGCCGGGGAGACGGCACGGGTGGTGGCGACCCGCGGCGCGACCCGGATCGTGCAGACCCACCACGGGTTCGTGATGGCCTCCGCCGGCATCGACGCCTCGAACGTGGACAAGACCCGGCTGGTGCTGCTGCCCGTCGACCCGGACGCGTCCGCCCGGGCGCTGCGCGCCGCGCTGCGCGACGGGTACGGCCTCGACGTGGCGGTGATCGTCAGCGACACGATGGGCCGGCCGTGGCGCAACGGGCTCACCGACGTGGCGCTCGGGGTCGCCGGCATGCCGGCGATCCGCGACCATCGGGGCGAGGTCGACCCGTACGGCAACGAGCTGTTCGTCACCCAGATGGCGGTGGTCGACGAGCTGGCAGCGGCCGGTGAGCTGATCAAGGGCAAGTGCGACCAGGTGCCGGTCGCCGTGGTGCGGGGTTACCTCGCCGCGACCCGGGACGACGACGAGGGAGCCCGCACGCTGGTGCGCGACGCCTCGATGGACCTGTTCTCGCTCGGCACGGCCGAGGCGCGCGCCGCCGGTCTGCGGGCGGCGGCGACGCTCGCGGACCGGATCGGCCCCGAGCCCGCCGACGCGGACGCGGTGCGGCGGTCGATCGGCGCGGTGGCCGACGTGGTCGCGCCGGGCACCGTCTTCACCCACGTCACCGACGACGAGGTACGCGAGGGACTGGCCGCGACAGTGCCCGGCTGGCCCGCCTCGGCGACCGGCCTGCTGCTCGGCGCGGCGCCCACCCCGGTCGACCGGGCGGACCTGGTCCGGTTCGGCGCGGACCTGCAACGCCTGCGCGCCGCGCTGGCCGCGGAGGGGATCGGCTCGGCGTTGCTCCCGCCCCCGTCCGGCAGTGCCGCGAGCGCCACGCTGGCGCTCTGACTCCGGCGGGCGTGCTCAGGCGTCGAGGACGGCCCGGCCCAGCGGGGTGAGCGTGTGCAGGACGGTGTTGCGGTCACGCTGGCTGACCAGCAGTCCCGCGTTGCGCAGCACTGTGGTGTGCTGGCTGGCCGCGGCGGCGGAGATGCGCAGCCGGCGGGCCATCTCGCCGGTGGTGCAGCCCTCGTCGGCGGCCTGGAGCACCCGGGAGCGGGTACGGCCGAGCAGGGCGGCGAGCGCCTCGCCCTGCGGTGACGCGGCGGCACCGGACGCGGGCGTCAGGCCGGCGAGCCGGTCGACCGGGTAGACCAGCACCGGCGGCAGCGTCGGGTCGACGAGCGCCACGGGCGTACGCGAGCAGAAGAACGACGGCACGAGCAGCAGCCCCCGGCCGTCCAGGTGCAGTTCCCGGGTGTCCGGATAGTCGAGCACCTCCAGCACGCCCGAGATCCAGCGCATGTTCGGCCGCAGGCTGGCCAGCAGCCCTTCGGCGCCGCCGTCGAGCATGGCGCGCGCACGCCGGGCCCGGTCCGCCTCGACCGCCGCCTGCACCCGGGCCCAGTAGGGCGTGACCGCCAGCGACTGGTAGCGGGCCATGGCGTCGGTGAGGTGGTGCAGCGTCTCCGGTTCGCCGCGGGCGAGCGCGCTGGCCGACGACGGGAGCGTTGTCTCCCCGGCCAGCCGCGTGAGGTCGCGGCGCAGCATGTCCACAGGGGTGCCCCGGACCGCGTCCAGTCCGGCCTCGATGCCCTCCCGGCTGGCGGACGGGGTGAGGAAGTCGGGGAAGTAGCCGCGCGGCGGGTTGAGCGCGAGCAAAAGACGGTACTGCTCGGCGTCGGTGTCGGTCCGCAGTCCGTGCGCCACGGTGCGCCGCCACGTGGTCATCATCGGGTCCCGGCTGCGCCCCTGGAGCAGGTGCAGGCTGAGGACCAGCTCCCAGAGCGGGTCCGCGGCCGGGGCGACCCGGGTCCGCAGGACGTCCTCGCCCGAGAAAATGATCTTCAACATGGATTGCTCCCGTGCGGACGGCGGGGGTGCCCGCCACACTTCGCACTGTACCCGCCGGTACTAATCTCCATCTTTAAGCGTCAGGTGAAAAACCTCGACGGTGGGCGGCCGGGTTCGGCAAACTCTCTGTTGCCTGCCGACGCCGGGGCGCAACATCGACCCGGACGCCGGCTGACGGGCGTGGCCGGGTGGCACCACGAGGGTCTGCGACCTCAGTCGCAGGGGTGCCGCCCGGCCCTCGCTCATCCGATCCAGAGCGCCACCCGGTGGTCCTCGTCGGTGACGTAGTAGCAGCGTCCCGCCAGCTCGGCCAGCCCCTCCACATGGTGGAACGGCGCCAGCTCCGCGACCACCTCCCCCGCCACCAGGGCGTCCCCGCCCGCGTCGTGCCGGAACCGCACGTGCCGGGAGGTCACCTCACCGCCGTGCGGGTGGTCGTCCAGCAGCACCGAACCCTTGCCCAGCGCGTCGATCGACCCGGTCACCGCCGCGTAACCGCCGTCGCCGGTCGGCGTGATCGCGCGGAAACCGGCGAGCGCGCCGGGCGGCGTCACCCCGGTCAGCGCGTACGCCCCGAGCGCCCGCAGGTCACCCGAGTGCTGCGGGTCGTCGAACATCTCCGGTACGCCGGCCAGCTCGACGTAGACCGGCTCCCCCGCGGCGGTCACCGGAAACCGCAGGCCCAGCAGCGCCGTACCGGCCGGGGTGAACGCCGCCGCCTCCACGTTGACCGGCAGGTCGTCGGCGGCCAGCCGGGTCACCCAGCTCTTGGCGCGGGCGGTGCCCCGGGCCAGCGTCTCCACGATGAACCGCTCCCGGACCCGGTCACCGGCCGGCAGCAGCGTCAGCGGGGCGGCGGCGAGCGCGTCGTTCACCGCCCGGTGCAGCCGGAAGCGGTTGCGCACCACGTGCACCGGCAGCGGCCCGGCGACCGCGTCGTCCTCCCGGAACCGGGCCACGAACGCGCGCCGGGGCCGCAGCGGGCCGCGCTTGGACCCGAAGTGCGAGCCGAAGACGTACACCCAGCCGTCGTGATGGGCCAGCGCCTCGCCGTCCTCGGTGCGGCCGTTCTCCGGGCCCGCGTCGGCAGCCACGTGGTGCGCCTCCCAGTGGCCGTCGTCGCGTTCCAGCAGCAGCGCCAGGCACTGCTCGACCGGCCCCTCGTCCAGCACGGTCCAGAAGCCGCGGCGCGCGCCGTGCGCCCGCAGCAGCGCGGCCGACCGCACCGGCAGGAGGTCGCTTGCCTCGTTGCCGGCCACCAGGAACTCGACGAGTCGCAGGGTCACCGCGCCAGGGTACGGAGGCGGCGCTCGTAGAGTGTCCGGGTGCCCGACCTCACCTCGTACACCGAACTGCACGCCGACGCCGTCGCGACGCTGAGCCGCTGGACGGCGACCAGCCCCGCCGCCGGCGCGGCCCGGGACCGCACGCTGGCGCTGCTGGCCGACGGGCCGGTCGCGATGAGCCGGACGCACCGGGCCGGGCACGTCACGGCGAGCGCGCTGGTGCTCGACCCGGACGGCCGGGTGCTGCTCTGCCTGCACGGCAAGATCCGCAGGTGGATGCAGCTCGGCGGGCACTGCGAGCCCGGCGACCGGACGCTCGTGGCCGCCGCGCTGCGCGAGGCCACCGAGGAGTCCGGCATCACCGGCCTGACCGTCGAGCCGGAGCCGATCGACGTGGACATCCACGAGGTCACCTGCCAGGGCGGGTCGTTCCACTACGACGTCCGGTACGCCGCCCTGGCCCCGGCGGGCGCGGTCGAGCGGGTCAGCGCGGAGTCCGAGGCGCTCGGCTGGTTCCCGCCGGACCGGCTGCCCGAGCCGCTCGCCCACGCCACCGCCCAGCTCGTGCCGCCGGCGCTCGCGGTGCTGGCCCGCCACGCCGGCGGCTGAGCGGCGGTACCGCGCCGCGCCGCCGGACGCGTCCCGGCCGCCCGACGGATCAGACCAGGCCCTCCTCGCCGCGTTCCTTCAGCTCGTCCACGATCTTCTTCACGTCCTGCGCGCGGTCGCGCGGGCACACCAGCAGCGCGTCCGGGGTGTCCACGACGATCAGGTCGTGCACCCCGACGGTCGCCACCAGCCGGCCGGAGTGCGGCACCACCACGGTGCCCGTGGTGTCGTGCAGCAGCACGCCCGGCTTCGCGTCCCCGCCCAGCACCACGTTGCCGGCGCCGTCGGCGGGCAGCACCTCGCCGAGCGTGTGGAAGTCGCCCACGTCGTTCCAGCCGAAGTCGCCGGGCACCGTGCCCACCCGGCCCGCAGTCGCCGCGCCCTCCATCACCGCGTAGTCGACCGAGATCTTCGGCAGCGTCGGCCAGATCCGGCCGAGCACGTCGTCCTGCTCCGGGGTGCCCCAGGCCGCCGCGATGGCGGTGATCCCGGCGTGCAGCTCCGGCTGCTGGCGGGCCAGCTCGGACAGGAAGACGTCCACCCGCCAGACGAACATGCTGGCGTTCCAGAGGTGCCGCCCGGAACGGACGTACACCTCGGCCACCTCGGCGGCCGGCTTCTCCTTGAACTCGCGTACCGGGCGCAGCGTGCCGTCGCCCACCGGCTCGCCGGTCTCCAGGTAGCCGTAGCCGGTCTCCGGACGCGTCGGGGTGATGCCCACAGTCATCAGCAGCCCCTGCTCCGCGCCCCGGATGGCCTGCCGTACCACCTCGGCCAGCCGGGCCGGGTCGCCGATCAGGTGGTCGGCGGCGAACGAACCCATCACCGCGTCCGGGGTCCGGGTGGCGATCACCGCGGCGGCCAGCGCGATCGCGGCACACGAGTCGCGCGGCGACGGCTCGACCAGGATGTTCTCCTCCGGCAGGCCAGCCAGTTGCCGAGCCACCGCCGCGGCGTGCGCGGCACCGGTGACCACGAGCGTGCGCTCCGGAGTGGTCAGCGGCGACAACCGGTCGACAGTGGCCTGCAACAGCGAGGCGGCGGTGCCGGTCAGCGGGTGGAGGAATTTGGGATGGCCGGCACGGGACAACGGCCACAACCTCGTGCCGCTGCCGCCCGCCGGGATGACGGCGTAGAACATCAGCACATCATGCCCGAAGCGGGCGAGCCGTCACGGTCGGTCGCCCGGGACCGGCAGCCGGCGCTCAGGACCGGGCCCGTCGCCACGCCGCGATGTGGACCTCCGCGCTGGACTCCCAGGTGAACTCCTTGGCCCTGTCGAAACCGGCCTTGGCCAGGGACAGCCGCCGCTGCTCGTCGTCCAGCAGGGCGGCCAGGTCGGTGGCGATCTGGTCCGGGTCCTCGCTGGTGTAGGCCACCGCGTCGCCGCCCACCTCGGGCAGGGACAGGCGCGGCGTGGTGAGCACCGGGGCGGCGCACGCCATCGCCTCCAGGATCGGCAGGCCGAAACCCTCGCCGTACGAGGGGTAGGCCGCCACCAGCGCGCCGCCGAGGAAGCCGGGCAGGTCGGCGTAGCGCAGGTAACCCGGGCGCAGCAGCCGCAGATGCGACGGGACCTCGGCCACCGCGCGGTCGATGTCGTCGTCGTGGCCCTGGCCGCCGGCCACCACCAGCGCGGGCGGGTTCGGCCGGTCGGCCACCGCCCGGGCCCAGCCGCGGATCAGGTTGGGTACGTTCTTGCGCGGCTCCTTGGCCCCGAGGAACGCGATGTAGCTGCTGTCGCCGAGGCCCAGGCGGGCCCGGACACGTGCCTTCTCCTCGTCACCGGGCGCGTGGAACGCGTCCTGGTCGACGCCGTGGTAGGCGACGTCGATCCGGGTCGGGTCGGCGTCCAGCAGCCGGATCAGCTCGTCGCGGGTCGCCTTGCTCGGCACGATCACCCGGCCGGCCCGGCGCAGCGACGTCTTGATCGCGCTGCGGAAGAACGTCCGGCGCGACTTGTCGTAGTGCTCCGGCTCGGTGAAGAACGTCGCGTCGTGCACGGTGACAGTCACCGGGCAGCCGGCGCGCAGCGGGCAGGTGTAGAAGGGCGAGTGCAGCACCTCGGCGCCGACCTGCTGGGCCAGCAGCGGCAGGCCGGTCTGCTCCCAGGCCAGCCGCGCCGGCCGGTGCGCGACCGCCGCCGGGGCGGGGATCACCTCCGCGCCGGGCAGCATCCGGGTGTAGCGCTCCAGGTCGGTACGGAGGCTGACCACGGCCAGGTCGACGCTGGTGCCGCAGACCCGGCCCAGCGCGCCGAGCAGTCCGTCGACGTATCTACCGACGCCGCCACGGTCGGCGGGGACACTCGTGGCGTCGATGAGAACGCGGGGCGGGCGACCGGCGGTCACGGGGCGACTCCTCAGGTGGCGCAGTTGTGGGGAAGAACACTCTCGGCAAGCCTACGCCGGGCCCGGCGGAAGGCGCTGACCGCGACCCGACGGTACGCCGACTTGTCGTTGTCATCGAGTACGCACGCGGGGCGCGTATCGTTCGCGCCGATGGCCGACAACATTGCCCGGGTGTTCGCCGACGCGATCGCGACCGACCCCACCCGACCGCTGCTGACCTGGTACGACGACGCCACCGGCGAGCGCACCGAACTCTCCGGGGCGACGCTCGCGAACTGGGTGGCGAAGACCGCGAACCTGCTCACCGACGAGGTGGGCGCCGCGCCCGGCGACACGGCCGGGATGCTGCTGCCGCCGCACTGGCAGACCGCCGCGGTGCTGCTCGGCTGCTGGTCGGCGAAGCTGACGGTGGCCGGCACGCCGGGGCCGGTGGAGGCGCTGTTCGTCGCAGTCGACCGGGTCGACGAGGCGGCCGGGTGGCCGGCCGGCGAGCGGTACGCGCTGGCGCTCGACCCGTTCGCGCTGCCGATGCGGCAGGTGCCGGCGGGCTGCACCGACTTCGTCGCGGCGGTACGCGGGCACGGCGACCACTTCACGCCGTACCCGGCCGCCGGGGACGGGGACGCGGCGCTGCTGGCCCGCGCGGCGGCCCGCGCCACCGAGCTGGGCCTGACCCAGGGCGACCGCCTCCTGGTCGACGTGACAGTCCACCCCGACCCGGTCGACTGGCTGCTCACCCCGCTCACGGCAGGCGCCAGCGTGGTGGCGTGCGCCCACCCCGACCCGACCCGCCTGGCTTCCCGCGCCGAAACCGAGAAGACCACCCACACCCTTCCCTGACCCCCGCCCTCCCCGGGATCAGCTAGGGGAGACGGGGCTGTCGGTGGTGGCCCGGCGCTGGGCCAGGGCGGCGAACGCCGTCAGGGACTCGGGGTTGGCCAGGGCGCCCTTGGCCGCAGCGCTGTCCACCGGCGTACCCGTCAGGATCTTCTTGACCGGCACCTCCAGCTTCTTCGCGCTCAGCGTGCGGGGCACGGCCCGGACCTGGTGGATCTCGTCCGGCACGTGCCGCGGCGACAGCGCCGTACGCAGCTCCCGGCAGATCTTCTTCCGCATGTCGTCATCGAGTTCCAGGCCCTCGGCGAGCACCACGAACAGCAGCAGCTCACCCGCGCCGCCCTCGTCGTCCTCCAGGTGCACGACCACCGAGTCGACCACCTCGTCCAGCCCCTCGACCACCGAGTAGAACTCGGCCGTCCCGAGGCGTACGCCGCCCCGGTTGAGCGTGGCGTCGGACCGGCCGGTGATCACGCACCCGCCGCGCTCGTTCACCGTGATCCAGTCGCCGTGCCGCCACACCCCGGGATAGACCTCGAAGTACGCCTCCCGGTAGCGCGCGCCGTCCGGGTCGTTCCAGAACCCGACCGGCATGCTCGGCATCGGCTCGGTGATCACCAGCTCGCCGAGCTGCCCGATCACCGCGCTGCCGTCGGCCGAGCGGGCCTCCACCTTCGCGCCCAGCGCCCGGCAGGCGATCTCCCCCGCGTACACCGGCAGCAGCGGCACGCCGCCGACGAACCCGGTGCACACGTCCGTGCCGCCGGACAGCGACTGGAGCTGGAGGCGGTCGCTCACGTTCTCGTACACCCAGGTGAAGCCCTCGGCCGGCAGCGGCGCGCCGGTCGAACCGAGGCCGCGCACCGCGGACATGTCGGCGACCTCGCGCGGCACCAGCCCGGCCTTGCGGCAGGCCAGCAGGAACGGCGCGGACGTGCCGAAGTACGTGGTGCCGGTGTCGGCGGCCAGCCGCCACAGCGCGCCCAGGTCGGGGTGGCCCGGGTTGCCGTCGAACAATACGATCGCCGCGCCCACCGCCGGGCCGGAGACCAGGAAGTTCCACATCATCCAGCCGGTCGTGGTGAACCACAGGAACCGGTCGGACGGGCCCAGGTCGTGGTGCAGCGCCAGCATCTTGAGGTGTTCCAGCAGGATGCCGCCGTGGCCGTGCACGATCGGCTTGGGCAGGCCGGTGGTGCCGGAGGAGTAGAGCACGTAGAGCGGGTGGTCGAACGCCACCGGCGTGAACGTCAACGGCTCGTCCGTTGGCGCCGCCAGCTCCGCCCACGGCAGCGCGCCGTCGGGGACCGGGCCATCCGGATCGAGGTACGCGACGGCGACCGTGTGCCGCAGCGACGGCAGCGCGGCCCGGATGGCAGCCACCTCGGCGCGCCTGTCGACCGGCTTGTCGCCGTACCGGTAGCCGTCGACGGCGACCAGCACCGTGGGCTCGATCTGCTGCCAGCGGTCGGTGACGCTGCGGGTACCGAACTCGGGCGCGCAGGACGAGAAGATCGCGCCGAGGCTGGCGGTGGCGAGCAGCAGGACGTACGTCTCCGGGATGTTCGGCGCGTACGCGGCCACCCGGTCCCCCGGTCCCACGCCGAGGCGGCGCAGCCCGGCCGCCACCCGGCGGACCCGCTCGCGCAGCTCGGCGGCGGTGAGCGTCTCCGGCGCGCGGGTCTGACCGTGCGCGATCACCGCCGGGTCGTCGTCACCCAGACCCGGCATGCGCAGCACGTTCTCGGCGTAGTTGAGCGTCGCGCCGGGGAACCAGCGGGTGCCCGGCATGGCCCGGTCGGTGAGGGTGGCGGTCGGCGGGGTGTGCGCGACCACGTCGAAGTAGTCCCAGATCGAGCGCCAGAACGCCTCCAGGTCCGTCACCGACCACTGCCACAACGCGTCGTAGTCGGCGAACTCCAGCCCGCGGTGCTCGGCCAGCCAGCGCAGGTAGTCACCGATCCGGGACCGCTCCCGCACGTCCGCCGGCGGCGTCCACAGCACGTCAGCCACTGTTCCACCCTCCCCTGGGCCCGCCACGACGGTGTGCCGGAGCCGTGGCGCCATCTTGCCCTACCTCGTGCCGCCATTGTCCGCGCCGGGTACGCCGTACGGGGCGTGCCCCGCCCACACCCCGAACCCCCACCCCATGTGGCCCGCGTGCAAGGAAGGGCCCCTATTAACGCCTCGTGTATGGGAAGGGCCCCTTGTTAACACCTCGCCCTCCGCGGGTGTCCGGGCGCCGGCGGAGGCGGCGCGTGTCGGCGGGGTGTTAATAGGGGTCCCCTCCTCTACCGGAGGCGTTAACAAGGGGCCCTTCCTTACACCTCAGCCGGCGCGGTGGGCCTGGATCGCGCGGCGGCGGGCCAGCCGGTGCGCGCGCCGGATCTCGGCCTCCCGGAAGCGGCGCTCGTCCTCCGGCGTCTCGGGCAGCACCGGGCGGACCGGCCGGGGCGTGCCACCCACGTCGACGCCCACGAACACCAGGTACGCGGTGGCGACCCGGACCGGCTCCTCCTCGGCCGAGTCCCAGCGTTCGGCGACCACCTTCACCCCGACCTCCATCGAGGTCTGGCCGGTCCAGTTGATCTGCGCGTGGGCGTGCACGAGATCGCCCACCCGGACCGGCTCGGAGAAGACGATCTCGTCGATGGACGCGGTCACCGCGGTGCCGCCGCTGTGCCGCGCCGCCGCCGCGCCGGCAACGTCGTCAACGAATTTCATCAGTACCCCACCGTGCACGGTCCCGTACAGATTGACATCGACCGCGGTCATGATGCGACTGAGCGTGACGCGGGAGTACGAGGTCGGCTTACCCGGCGGGACCGCGGGATGATCTGTCATGCCGAAAACGGTACGGTGCGCGGATGCGACATCTCTGGAGCTTCCTCGCCGGGTTGGCGGTGGCGCCCGTCACCTGGGTGCTCGTCACGCTCGGTCAGGACGGATCTGAGCGGACCGTCGACCGCTGGGTGGAGATCGGGACGTACAGCACGCCGAACCTGATCGAGCCGGCCGTCTATCTGGGCGTCGCCGGCATCCTGCTCGGCCTGCTCGGCACGTTGCGCTTCTCGCCGTTCGGCCCGCTGGCGGCCGGCCTGCTGCTCGCGGTCCCGTACCTCGGGCTGTTCGTCGCGCCGTTCAGCGTGCGGGACCGGGTGCCGGACGACCTGAAGCTGCTCGGTGACCCGCTGCCGCTGCGCGATCCGTTGGACAACGGCACGCTGTTCCTCATCGGCGTGCTGCTGCTGATGGCCGTGTTCAGCACCAGCCGCTGGCGGCGTCCCGCCACTCCCGCGACGGCCGAGGCGGAGCTGACCCCGGCCGTCACACCGGTGGAGCACAAGCCGGCGCTCACCGACTGGCCGCCGGCGCCGGCGAAGGACCCGGACACGCCGCCGCTCACGCTGGCGTACCCGGAGACCCCCACCGAACCGCTGCCCCGCCGCACCGGCGGCGAGTCGCCGTGGTCCGCGCCCCCGCGCGGGGCGGGCCGGCCGGAGGGCACCGAGAGCCGTTGAACGCGTGCGGGCGGGCCGGTACGTGACCGGCCCGCCCGAACGTCGTTCGTCAGCCCTTGAGCAGCTGACGCGCCATGACGATGCGCTGCACCTGGTTGGTGCCCTCGTAGATCTGGGTGATCTTGGCGTCCCGCATCATCCGCTCGACCGGGTAGTCACGGGTGTAGCCGTAGCCGCCGAGCAGCTGGACCGCGTCGGTGGTGATCTCCATGGCGGCGTCGGACGCGAAGCACTTGGCGGCCGCGCCGAAGTAGGTCAGGTCCGCGTCGCCGCGCTCGGACTTGCCGGCGGCGGCGTACGTGAGCTGCCGCGCCGCCTCCAGCTTCATGCCCATGTCGGCGAGCATGAACTGGATGCCCTGGAAGTCGGCTACCGCCTTGCCGAACTGCTTGCGCTCCTGGACGTAGCCCTTGGCGTAGTCCAGCGCGCCCTGGGCGATGCCGATCGCCTGGGCGGCGATGGTGACCCGGGTGTGGTCCAGCGTCTTCATGGCGGTGGCGAAGCCGGTGCCCTCGGCGCCGATCATGCGGTCGGCGGGGATCCGGACGTTGTCGAAGTAGACCTCGCGGGTGGGCGAGCCCTTGATGCCGAGCTTCTTCTCCGGGGCGCCGAAGCTGACGCCCGGGTCGGACTTCTCCACCACGAACGCGGAGATGCCGCGGGACCGGGCTGTGGGATCGGTCACGGCGAACACGGTGTAGTACTCGGACACGCCCGCGTTGGTGATCCACCGCTTCACGCCGTTGAGTACCCAGTGGTCTCCGTCACGTACCGCCTTGGTCGTCATGGAGGCGGCGTCGCTGCCCGCCTCGGGCTCGGAGAGGCAGTAGGAGAACATGCCCTCCCCGGCCGCGACCGGGGTGAGGTACGTGCGCTTCAGCTCCTCGGAGCCGGCCAGCAGCAGCGGCATGGTGCCCAGCTTGTTCACCGCCGGGATCAGCGAGGACGACGCGCAGGCCCGGGCCACCTCTTCGATCACGATGGCCGTGGCCAGGGCATCCGCGCCGGCGCCGCCGTACTCGACCGGGATGTGCGGGGCGTGGAAGTCGGCGGCGCGCAGGGCCTCGTACGACGCCTTGGGGAACTCACCTGTCTCATCGGCCTCGGCGGCGTGCGGAGCCACCTTGGCCGCACAGACCTCACGGACCGCCTCCCGGATCGCCTCGTGCTCCTCCGGCAACCGGTAGACGTCGAACGACTGCTCTGCGGCCATGTCGGCCCTCCCCTTTCACCGCTATCATGCGCAGTCTGTGCCGCCCGGGGGCCGACGACTGCCGCAAACTGAAGGATAGCCACCGGCCCCGGCCGAACCTTACCGGCGGGTAGGCTCGCGCCCGAGCCTCGCCCGCCCGACCCCATTACCCTCACAGCAGACATCCAGTTCCCTCGGTGCCCGGCCTCGGCGCCCCAGCAGAATGCGACGCGTGGAAGCGCCGCCAGTGCGAGCGGAGAAGACAGGCGTGACGATTCCGTACCCGAACACCCAGCCGATGCCCGCCATCGCCGCGGTGACCCCGCCGTCCGGCGCCGCCCGCCCCCGGGTGACGTTCCTCGGCACCGGCTACCTCGGTGCGACCTACGCCATCTGCTATGCGGAGCTGGGCTACGAGGTGCTCGGCTTCGACGTGGACGCCGACAAGATCGCCAAGCTGAACGCCGGCGAGGTGCCGATCCACGAGCCGGGCCTCGACGAGCTGCTGCGGCGCAACCTCGCCGCCGGCCGACTGCGGTTCAGCACCGACATCCAGGAGACCGCCGACTTCGGCGACGTCCACTTCATCTGCGTCGGCACCCCGCAGCGGGCCGACGGGATGGGCGCCGACCTGTCGTACGTCGAGGCGTCGGTGACCAGCCTCGCCCAGCACCTGACCCGCAAGGCGCTGATCGTCGGCAAGTCCACCGTGCCGGTGGGCACCGCCGAGTGGGTGGAGCAGCTCGTCGGCAAGCACACCCCGGCCGACCTCGGCGTCGAGGTGGCGTGGAGCCCCGAGTTCCTCCAGGAGGGCTTCGCCGTCGACGACGTACTGCGTCCGAACCGGATCGTGGTCGGCGTCAAGAGCGAGTGGGCCAACGGCATGCTGTTCGCCGCCCACAAGGGCGTCTTCGACCTGGCCGCCACCGAGGACCGCGAGGTGCCGCTGGTGGTCACCGACTTCGCGACCGCCGAGCTGGTCAAGGTCGCCGCGAACGCGTTCCTCGCCACCAAGATCTCCTTCATCAACGCGATGGCCGAGGTCTGCGAGGCGGCCGGCGGCGACGTCACCCAGCTCGCCCGCTCGATCGGCTACGACCCGCGCATCGGCAACCGCTTCCTCCAGGCCGGGCTCGGCTTCGGCGGCGCCTGCCTGCCCAAGGACATCCGCGCCTTCCAGGCCCGCGCGCAGGAGCTGGGCGCCGGTGAGGCGTTGCGCTTCCTGCACGAGGTCGACCTGATCAACCAGCGCCGCCGCAGCCGCGTCGTGCAGCTCGCCGCCGAGCTGCTCGGCCGCCGCTCCGGGCCGGCCGGCCCGGACCTGTCCGGCACGCGGGTCGCGGTGCTCGGCGCCACGTTCAAACCCAACACCGATGACGTACGCGACGCGCCGGCGCTCGCGGTCGCCTCGCTGCTCGGCAAGGCCGGCGCCGACGTGCACGTGTTCGACCCGCAGGGGGTCGAGAACGCGCGCCGGGCGGTGCCCGAGCTGACGTACGAGGAGACGATGAACGACGCCGTCCGCGGCGCCGACCTGGTCTGCGTGCTCACCGAGTGGGCCGAGTTCCGCAACGCCGACCCGGTCGCCCTGGGCGAGCTGGCGAACGGCCGCAAGGTGGTCGACGGGCGCAACTGCCTCGACTCCACACTGTGGACGCAGGCCGGCTGGGAGTACCGCGGCATGGGCCGCCCCTGATCCGCTGAGCGCGCGGACCGGCCGCCGGGGAACGTCTCCCGGCGGCCGGTCCGTTTTTGTTGTCCGGAACGCGGCGGCAACTGTCGAAATCCCGGCCCACTCAAGGCATGCTGCCTCTGGGAGGTCCACAGTGCGGGGGCACGGGCGGACGGGAGACTGTCGTGGAGAGCTTCAGGTGCGCCTCGTGCGGGCAGGACATCAAGCCCGCCGTCGTCTGCCCGCACTGCGGCGCGCACCAGCCGCAGTGGGCCGAGCACCTGGCCGACATCGAGCGCTCGATCGCCGAGATGAAGGCCCGCGACGCGGAGATCGCCCGGGAACAGCGGCAGATCGCCGCCAAGATGCAGGCCGCCCTCTTCCAGCGGGACATCCTGGCGCACGCCGGTGAGGAACGGATCCGGCAGGCCACCCGGCCGCGCCGGGTGCTGCGCCGCCGGCCCGGCCGCCGCCCGCCCACCGCGGCCACCGGCGCCCCGCCCCGGGTGCCCCGCCAGGGCACCCCGCCGCCCGGGCCGCCGGAGGATCTGCCCCCGCCGCCGCCGCGCGGTCGCCCGCGCTGGCTCGACGCGGACGACCCGGAGCACCCGCCCGAGGCGTCCTCGCGGGAGGTGCAGAACATCCCGCTCGGGCTGGGCGCGCTCCTGCTCGGCGTCGCCGCGGTGGTCTTCGCCGCGGTCGCCACCAGTTCGATGGACGCGCTGGCCCGCCTCGGCGTGCTGCTGGTGGCGACGGCGCTGATGCTGCTGGCCCCGCCGGTCCTGGCCCGGCGCGGGCTCACCTCCACCGCCGAGACCATCGCCGCGGTCGGGTTGCTGCTGGTGCCGCTGGCCGGGTACGCGTTGTGGGCCGTCGACCGGATCGGCGGCGACGGATCAGGTGCCGCGTTCGCCGGGACGATCTTCCTGGTCACCACGCTCGTCGCGCTCGGGTACGCGTACGGGACGGGTCTGCGTGCGCCACGCTTCGCCACGGTGCTGGCCGCCCAGCCGGTGCTGCCGCTGCTGGCGTACGAGCGGATCACCGGACCGGTCGGCTGGGCGCTGGTGCTCACAGTGGTGGCGGTGGTCGACCTGGCGCTGGCCCGCTCGGCGGTGGTCCGCGAGCGGCCGGTCCGGCGTGATCT
>NZ_JBMVFV010000109.1:0-16569 GCF_049538395.1 Micromonospora sp. AB353
GCCCGGAGCCGGGGCAGGAACCCGCCGCGCAGCCGGTGCCGAGCCGGCGCCGCACCCTCACGCTGGCCGCACTCGGCGTGACTGTGGTCGCCGCCGCGGCGCTGCTGGTGCCCGCGCTGATGCCGGACCGGACCACCGGCCCGCGGGTGCTGCCGACCGCCGGGCCGGTGCGGCCGTCGCCCGCCGATCCGCCGGTGGCCGAGGCACCGGCCACCACGCCGCCGGCCGCGCCGACGTCGGTGCCGCCGAGCGGGGGCGCCCGCCCGCCGGCCACCGGTCAGGCCGACGCCGCCGAACGGGTGGACGGGCTGATCGAGGCCGGGCTGACCGAGGGCCAGATCCGCGAGGACGTCGGGGTGGACCTGCGCAACCTGCTGCGCAACGCGGTCGCCGCGAACGGCGAGGGCGAGGTGACCGCCGCCGTGGACCGGCTCCGCGGCAAGATCGACGAGCGTCGCCGGGAGGGCAGCATCAGCCCCGGGTACGCGCGGCGACTCGACGCCGCGGCGGCGGAACTCGTGGCCGGGCGGACCTGACCGGTCAGCCGGCCACGGCTGGCGCGACCGCGCGGGCTGCCCGGGCGGGTGCCCGCGCGGCCAGGAATCCCCGGTAGACCGCCTCGTAGTCGGCGGCCATCCGCTCCACCGAGAAGTTCTCCGCCACGTGCGCGACGCAGTCCTCCGGATCCAGGTCCGCCGCCGCCCGCAGCGCCGCCGGCAGCTCGCCGGGGTGCTCGCAGACGAAACCGGTGATCCCGTCGCGGACCAGTTCCGGCACCGCGCCCCGGCCCAGCGCCACCACCGGCGTACCGGTAGCCATCGCCTCCACCATCACCATGCCGAACGGCTCCGCCCACTGGATCGGCATGATCAGGCAGCGGGCGTCCAGCAGCAGCCGCAGCGCGGTGGCTCGGTCCGCGTTCACCACGAGCGTCACGTCGTCGCCGAGCAGCGGCCGGACCACCTGCTCCAGGTAGCGGTGCTCGGCCGGCTCGTTGCTCTTGCCCGCGAGCGTGAGCGGCAGCCCGGCGGCCCGGCAGGCCGCGATCGCCACGTCCGGGCCCTTGTCCGGGCTGAACCGGGCCAGCCAGAGCACCGGACCCGCGCCCGGGCTGCGCTTGCGCGGGATGTCCCTCAGCGGCATCGCGTTGTGCACGGTGCCCGCCCAGGGCAGTCCCGGGTTCGCGCGGCGCTGGGCGTGCGAGATCGCGACCAGGCCCACCCCCCGGTCGGTGTTGCCGAGCACGGTGCCGTACTCGCCGACCGGATTGCCGTGCACGGTGGCCAGTGTGGGCACGCGGCGGCGGCCGGCCACCATCGGGCCGATCGTGGTGTGGTCGTGGATCAGGTCGAAGCCGGCCGGATCGACCAGGCGGTCCACGTGGGCCAGGTGCGCCAGTTCGGGCAGCGACTCGCCCATCCGCTCGTACTGGAGGTCGTCGCAGGTGGAGACGAAGTCGGCGGCGGTGCCGTGCTCGGTGCCCGCGCCGAACAGCGTGACGCGGTGCCCCCTGTCGACGAGCGCGTCGACGAGGCCCGCCACCACCGTCTCCAGTCCGCCGTAACCGGGCGGCGGCACCGACAGCCACGGCGGCACCACCATGGCGATCCGCAACGGCCCGGCCCAGGCGCGCTCCGGGGACTGCTGGTTCACGGCCACGAGTCCTCCCCGTCGGTCCCCGGCGTACCCGCTGCGCGCGGGTTCCCGGCCCGGCCTGCGGTAAACGACGGGCGGTCAGCCGGACACCACGATCCCGACGTGCACCTCCCGTACGCCGGGCAGCGCCCAGGCGGCCCGTTCCGCGTCCTCGCGCTGCCACCAGGCGCTCACCACGCCGTCGAGCACCACCGTGTCGCCGTCGACCCGGGCGTCGATCCGCTCGGTCCCGGTACGCCGCAGCAGCAGCGCGCGCAGGTCGAGTCGTCTCTGTTCGTCACTCGGCGGCGTCGGGGGCCGCACCTCGACGAGGTTCGTCACCCCGCGTACGCCGCGCAGCCGGCGCAGTTCCCGCTCGGCGGTACGGCGCTGGAAGCCGAACTCGACCTCGCCGCGCAGCATGATCCAGCCGTCGGCGACTGTCACGTCCAGCCGCTCGGCGGGCACGAAGCTGTCCCACTCCAGCGCCCGGCTCGCCGCGATCGCGATGTCGGCGTCGGTACGCAGGTCCGTGGCGGGCAGGTCGACCGCCAGGTCGCTGGCGACCGCCCGGACGCCGCGTACCCGGTGGGCGCAGCGCTCGGCGGCCCACCGGCGGGCGTAGCTGTCCACCCGGCCGGTGAGCGTCACGACGCCCCGCGAGACCGTCACGCCGATCTCGGTGGCCCGGGTCTGGGCGTCCCAGTCCAGTTCGGCGAGGACGTCGCGCTGGATCTGCTGGTCGGTACGCACGGCGGACGTGGTGGTCATGCCCCGACCCTCCCGCCGGTACGGGTGAGGCGCGCTCATCCGGACCGGGTGAGAAACGAGGAGGGGCGGCGGGTGACGGAGCCAACCCCCTTGGCTCCGTCACCCGCCGCCCGGGAGGGAGGCAGGTCCTCGGGACTATGACGTCTCGGCGAGCGTCACGGTTGCGCTCTCGCTGGATCCGTTTCGCTTGTACTGCACCTCGACCCGGTCGCCGACCTTGCCGGCCTGCACGGCGCCGACCAGGTCGTTCGAGTCGTTGATCACCTTGTCGCCGAACTTGGTGATCACGTCGCCGCGCTGGAGCCCGGCCTTCTCGGCGGGGCTGCCGGGCGTGACGGCGGCGACGAGCGCCCCGCCGTCCTCGGCGCCGTTCACGCTCACCCCGAGCGAGGGGTGGCTGATCTTCTCGCCGCGCTGGAGCTTCTCGGCCACGTTCTTGGCCTTGTTGCTCGGGATGGCGAAGCCCACGCCGATGTTGCCGGTGCTGCCCTGCCCGGCGGTGGCGATGGCGGTGTTGATGCCGATCACCTCGCCGCGGGTGTTGACGAGCGCGCCGCCGGAGTTGCCCGGGTTGATCGGGGCGTCGGTCTGGAGCAGGCCGGAGATCGAGCTGGCGCCCTGCTGCGGGTTCTGCTGGCCGCCCTCGCCCGCCTGGATGGTGCGGTCGCGGGCGCTGAGGATGCCGGCGGTGACCGAGCCCTGGAGGCCGAGCGGGCTGCCCAGCGCGAGCACCTGGTCACCGACCTGCATGGCGTCGCTGTCGCCGAACTTGGCCGCCTTCAGGTTGCTCACGCCACTGGCCTGGACCACCGCGAGGTCGGTCTTCGGGTCGGTGCCGACGATCTTCGCGGAGGCGCTCTTGCCGTCGGCGAAGACCACCCGCACGGTGTCACCACCGGCGCCGGCGACGACGTGGTTGTTGGTGAGCACGAACCCGTCGGCGCTGAGGATCACCCCGGAGCCCTCACCGCTGTTCGTCATGATCGTGACGATGCTGTCCTGGACGGACGCCGCGATCTTGGGCAGGTCGGCGCTGTTGATCACCGGGGCGGCGGAGTAGGTGCGGGTGGGGCCGTCCCCGTCGAGCGCGAGGGCCAGCGCGCCACCGGCCACGCCGGAGCCGAACATCAGGGCCAGCGCCAGCGCGCCCGCGCCGACGAACTTCCCGGCCCGGCTGGGGCGGGCCGGCTGCTGCGGGCCCCACTGCGGCATCTGCTGCCCGGGCTGGTACGGCTGGTAGCCCTGCTGCGTCTGGTACGGCTGCGCCTGGTACGACGGCACCGGCCCGCCGTGCTGCGCGGACGGGTAGCCGGTGGTGGACTGCTGGTTCCAGCCGGCCTGCTGGTGCTGCTGCTGCCCGTACCAGGGGTGCGGCTGCCCCGAGGCCGGGTACGGCGGCGCGGACGGTGTCGCGGGCTGCGGCGGGTACGGTCCGGCGGGCGCGGCGTCTCCGGCGCTGCCGGCCGGGTTCGTGTGTCCGGCGGGCGCGCCGGTTCCGGCGGCCGGGGAGTCGGCCGGAACCGACGCGGGGGCCGGGGTGCTGGAGGAGTCCGACGTCCCGCTCTCGACGCGGGGCAGCTCGGCGGTGTGGTGCGACGGCTCGGCGTCGGCGGGGGCCGGCGACCGCTGCGGATCGGTCTCGTGGTCGGTCATGCCACCAGCTTTCCCCGTGGCACTGTCACCAGCCTGGGTTCCGCCTGGAAGTTTTCTGAATGTCACTCGCCGGGCTCGGGCTCCTCGGGCAGCAGCGGCAGCTTCACCCGGAAGGTCGCCCCGCCGGCCGGTGTCTCCGCCACCTCGACGGTGCCGTGGTGCGCGGCGACGAGCGCGGCCACGATGGCCAGGCCGAGGCCGGTGCTGATCGGCCCGCCGGCCCGGCGGGTACGGGCGGCGTCCACCCGGTAGAACCGCTCGAAGACCCGTTCGGCCTGCTCCGGGGTGAGGCCGGGACCGGTGTCCGCCACCTCCACCACGGCGAGGTTGCCCGCCTCGGCCCGCAGCCGCAGCGTCACCGAGGCGTCCGGCGGCGTGTGGGTGAGCGCGTTCGTCATCAGGTTGCCGATCACCTGGCGCAGGCGCGCGTCGTCGCCGAGCACCACGAGCGGCCCGGCGCCCGGTTCCCGTTCCAGCTCGATCCGTCGGTCCGGGGCGATCACCCGGGCCGCCTCGACCGCGTCGGACGCCAGCACCGGCAGCTCGACCGGGGCCAGCGCGATCGGCCGTTCCCGGTCCATCCGGGCCAGCAGCAGCAGATCCTCCACCAGCAGGCCCATCCGGGACGCCTCGTCCTCGATGCGGCGCAGCAGGTCGGCGGTCTGCTCCGGCGCCCGCGCCGCGCCCTGGCGGTACAGCTCGGCGAAGCCCCTGATGGTGGTCAGCGGCGTGCGCAGCTCGTGCGAGGCGTCGGCGATGAACTGCCGCATCCGCTCCTCGGAGCGGCGGGCCCGCGCCTCCGACGCCTGTGCGTACGCGGCGGCGTCCCGGGCGCCCATCTCGGCGCTGCGCGCCGCCGCCTCGGAGGCGGCCCGCGCGGTGAACGCGGCCTCGATCTGCGCCAGCATCGCGTTCAGTGCCCGGGACAGGCGGCCCAGCTCCGAGGTCGGGCACGCCCGCCCCTCCTCCGGGTCGGGCACCCGCCGGGTCAGGTCGCCGCCGGCGATGGCCGCCGCCGTCCGCTCGATCTCCACCAGCGGCTTCAGGCTGGTACGGACGATCCCGGCGCCCACCGACGCCAGCGAGATCAGCACCGCGCCCCCGACCAGGAGGTCTATCCACACCAGCCGCCCGACCGCGGAGTCGACGCCGGTGAGGTGCTGCCCGAGCGCGATGATCCGCCCGTCGGGCAGGGCGGTGTAGAGCATCCGCCACCGGCTGCGGCCGTCCTCGGAGCGCACGGTGAACGGCTTGCCCACCCGCTCCTGGTAGCCCGCGTAGTCGGCGGGGAACCGGGGCAGTTCCTCCTCGCGCAGGCCCTCGTAGCGCGTCGGCTCCTCCGGCAGCTCACCGGGCGCCATGACGGACGCCACGTAGTCCGACGGGATGGTGATCTTGATCGGGCCGCCGCCGGCCTTGTCGAGCGTGTTGGCCACCGTGTACGCGCCACCGCGGAGCTGGTCGTCCGCCTGCCCGATCAGATAGTTCCGCAGCAGGAACGCGGTCAGGCCGCTGATCACCACCAGCGCCACGGCCACGAGCGCGAGGACCGCGGCGACGAGCTTCAGCCGGAGCGGGACGCTGCGCAGCCTGCCCTTCGCGTCGTGGACGACGTTCACGCCGCCGGCTTGCGGAGCACGTAACCCACTCCCCTGAGCGTGTGGATCAGCCGGGGCTGGGTGTTGTCGACCTTGCGCCGCAGGTACGAGATGTAGGACTCCACGATGTTGTCGTCACCGCGGAAGTCGTAGTTCCAGACGTGGTCGAGGATCTGCGCCTTGCTGAGCACCCGGTTGGCGTTGAGCATCAGGTAACGCAGCAGCTTGAACTCGGTCGGCGACAGCTGCACCCGCTGGCCGGCCCGGTGCACCTCGTGGGTCTCCTCGTCCAGCTCCAGGTCGGCGAAGGTGAGGCGGGACGGGGCCTGCTCACCGGTCGCGGTACGCCGCAGCACGGCCCGGATCCGGGCGGTCAGCTCCTCCAGGCTGAACGGCTTGGTGACGTAGTCGTCGCCGCCCAGGGTGAGCCCGCGGATCTTGTCGTCGGTGGCGTCACGCGCGGTCAGGAACACCACAGGGGTACGCGTACCACCCTCGCGCAGCATCCGGATGACCTCGAAGCCGTCCAGGTCGGGCAGCATCACGTCGAGCACCACCAGGTCGGGCCGGTGGTCCTTGGCGGCGTTCAGGGCGGCGCTGCCGCTGGTCGCGGTGGCCACGTCGAAGCCTGCGAAGCGCAGGCTCGCGGAGAGCAGTTCGAGGATGTTGGGATCGTCCTCGACGACGAGAAGCCGTGCCTCGGTGTGGGTAGCCGCCATGTCACCCATCATCCGCGCTTCGGCTGCGGCCACGCTGGGTGCTCCCTGGAAACAACCTGAGAGATCAGCGGAGCAGTCGCCGGAGCCCTTCCAGCGCGCCGTCGAGCAGCCGGATCGCGGTACGGAGCTGGTTGTCGCTCAGCCGCCGGGCCCGGACGAGCGCACCGACCTCGACGGTGAACGCGGCCAGCCGCTTGTCGAAGTCGGCGAGCAGCGGCGAGTCGTCCGGACGGGCCGCGCCCTCGCCGGCCGCCGGACGGGCGGTGGCGGACGCCGCCCAGCCGCCCTGGCGGGTCTGCCGGGCCACCTCGCGCAGTTCCCGCTTCAGGTCGCGCACCGATCCGCGTACCTCGGTGCGGATCTCCCCGGCCAGCGCGGAGAGATCCTCGACGGCGGCGCCGATGTCGTTCTCCAGCGTCGACAGCTCGTCGGCGCGCTGCCGCAGTTCGGCGCGGCCCGCCTCGGTGATCTCGTAGACCTTGCGGCCGCCCGCGGCGGTGTGCGTGACCAGCCCCTCCGCCTCCAGCCGTTGCAGGCGCGGGTAGATGGTGCCGGCGCTCGGTGCGTACAGGCCGAGGAAGCGCTCCTCCAGCAGGCGGATCAGCTCGTAGCCGTGCTTCGGGCCGTCGTCGAGCAGCTTCAGCAGGTAGAGCCGGAGCCGGCCGTGGCTGAACACCGCGGTCACGGCACGTCCTCCACATGGTCGGCGGGCGCGACCGGGCGGGCGAGCAGCGCGATGCTGCCGGAGGTCGCGGAGGCCCAGAGCCTACCCGCACCCCCGCCGAGCACACCGTGGCTGTCCTTGATCGAGCCGAGCCCGCGTCCACCGCTGTCCACCTGAGGAAAGCCGCTGGTGATCTTGCCGGACGTGGTGTGCAGGTGCACGGTGAGGTCGCTGTCCTCGCGGACCCGGACGGTGATGCTGCCGGAGATGGCGCTGAGCCGGATCTCGCTGCCGCGCGGGTTGTCCAGGTCGCAGGTGATCGAGCCGGAGACGGCGTGGGCGCGGACCCGGTCGGGCGCGCTGTCGGCGAGGATCAGCTCACCGGAGACCGTCTCCAGGTCCAGGTCACCGCCGATGCCGAGCGCCTCGACCGGCCCGGAGATGACCTTCGCGCTGGTGCGTCCCCGCAGCCCGCGCAGCGTGACCTGGCCGGAGGTGACGTCGACCCGGGTCTCCCGGCGCAGCCCGGAGGCGACAAGCGCGCCGCTGACCACCGACAGGGTGGCGAGCACGTCCGGCGGGACGGCCACCGACACCTCGGCCCGGATCCGGTTGCCGAACCAGGAGAAGATGCCGAACAGGCCGGGCTTGCGCTTGTGCCGGATCGTCAGCCGCCCGTCGCGTACCTCGACGAGGAGCGGCCGGCTGCTGACCCGGGTCACGTCGACCCGGGCCGGACCGTCGGCGCCGACCACGTTCAGCCGGCCGCTGATCAGCTCGGCGTCGAGCCGGGTGATCGGCTCGTCCAGCGTGATGCGCTGCGGGTTCTCGACCGTCCAACTGGCCATGACACGCTCCCCTCGTCGGCGCGCCGACCCACGGCGTACCAGGTGTTGCGAGGAGCATAACGCGATACATCGCGACTGAACAAGACACTATCGCGACTATGTCGCGTCCCCGACGAGCCCGCGCCACTTCCAGGATTCTCGTTCCACTTATTGAGATCGCTTACAGATCTTGGTACGAAACGGCCCGCGTGGGGGCCGTTCCGTACCAAGATCTCCGGCCGGCCCGGCGGACCGGCACAGACGCGGGCCGTGCCACGGACGCAGCCGCAACGGAGACGGGTGCGGCACCGCACAGGGACGTGGCAGCGGGCACGGGCAGATGAGCGAGCGTGGGGCGACGGGTGGGTGCGGCCGGGCGGACGGCGGCCTCGGCGATCCGGGCCAGCGCGCGGCGATCAGCGCCCTCGGCCGGGTGCAGCGCCGCGCTCACCGTCACCGACACGGTCAGGCCCCGGGCGGCGAGCACCCGGCGTACCGACACCCAGAGCGTCTCCGCACCCAGGAAGGCGGGCAGCGTGCTCGGGTCGCCCGCGTACCGGTAACCGATGCTCAGTGGCACCACCGGCGCGCCCGCCGCCACGGCGGCCTCGAACATCGCCGGCCGGAAGCCGCGGCTCGGGCGGCAGTCCGTCGCGGCGCCGCACCAGGTCGTACCCTCCGGGAACACCGCCACCGACCGCCCGGACCGCAGCGCGCCGGCCACCCGCGCGACGGTGGCCGGCAGGTCACGCGGCCGGGACCGGTCCACGAAGACGGTGCCCGCCGCGGCGGCCAGGGCGCCGACCAGCGGCCAGCTCCGGACCTCGCGCTTCGCCACCATCCGGACCGGCGACACGGCGAGCACCGCCAGGACGTCCAGCCAGGAGACGTGGTTGGCGACCAGCAGCGCGCGTCCGCGCGGCGTCCGGCCGCGGACCAGGAGCCGGACCCCGAGGGTACGCAGCGTCCACCGTGCCCAGCCCCGCGACGCGGCCCGGCCCCGGGCGGCGGACAGCAGCGGCAGCAGCACGGCGAGGCCCGCCCCGGCCAGCAGCATGCCGAGTACGCCGAGCAGCCGTCCCACCCGGCGCAACCGCGACACGTCCGGGGCGGCGGGCGGCGGAAGGCAGTCCGGCCCGCAGCCGGAGGTGGGCCGCCACAGGCCCTCCCCGGCACCCGGACCGGCCGTCCACGGCTCGGCGGCGGCGGTCACGACCCGGCCTCGCCGAGGAAGTGCCGCAGGTAGCGCGGGTTCATCCGGTCCAGCGAGAACAACACGTAGAAGTCGGCACAGCCGAAGTCCTCGTCGTACCCGGGCTCGCCGGCCACCCAGGCGCCCAGCCGCAGGTAGCCGCGCAGCAGCGGCGGCACGAGCGCCCGCCGTTGCGCCGGGGTGAGCGCGGCGAGGTCGGCGGCCGGCGCCTCGGCGAACCAGGGCCGGCGCGGGGTGACCCGCAGCAGCGGCGGGGCGAGGTGCCGGGCGGTGACCTCGGCCCACACCTGCGCGGCGGCGGTCCCGCCGTCGGCGACCGGCACCGAGGCGCAGCCGCCGAGCCAGCGGGCGCCGCGCAGGTGCAGGTAGCGGCAGATCCCGGCCCACATCAGGTTGATCACCGCCCCGGTGCGGTGATCGGGGTGGACGCAGGAGCGGCCCGCCTCGACCAGGTGGTCGCGGAGCGGGGCCAGCGGGCTCAGGTCGAACTCGGCGTCGGCGTACCGGCGGTCGGTGCGGCCGGGCGGCAGCAGCCGGTACGTCCCGACGACCTCCCCGGTGCCCTCGCGCAGCACCACCAGGTGGTCGCAGTACGCGTCGAACCCGTCGGTGTCGAGCCCGGTGGCGGCGGTCGGCAGGGTGGCGCCGAGTTCGCCGGCGAACACCTCGTGGCGCAGGCGTTGCGCGGCCGCGACCAGAGTCGGGTCGTCGGCGATCAGCAGGGTGTAACCGCTGGTCGTGAGCGGTGCGCCAGCGGCGTGCAGAACGGCCATGACTCCTGTGTAGGTGCGCCGGGTTGCCGCCGGACGGGATGAGGGGTGTCGATCCGGTGAACGCCGGTCGGCGGCGGCGTGCGAACCGGGACGGCCGGGACGGGACCGGCGTGTGCGAGGCTGCCGGGCGGACCGCCCGCGACGGCGCAGGCGGAGGGGAACCCGGAGGTGCACATGCTGGTCGAGGCCCGCTTCCAGGGGCCGGACGGCTCCGGCAACGGCGGCTGGAGCGCCGGGATCTTCGCCGCGCTGATCGACGACCGGGGCCCGGTGGAGGTCACCCTGCGCCGGCCGCCGCCGCTGGACACGCCGCTGACCGCCGCCGACGGCGAGGTACGCGACCCGGACGGTCACCTGATCGCCCAGGTACGCCGGGTCGAGCCCGTCGACGCGGTGGTGCCTCCGGTGGACCGGGCGACGGCGGAGCAGGCCGCGCGGGCGTACCCCGGTCTGGTCGACCACCCGTTCCCCCGCTGCTACGTCTGCGGCCCGGCGAACCCGGACGGGTTGCGGATCTTCCCCGGCCGGCTGCCGGACGGGCGGACCGCCGCGCCGTTCCGCGCGCCGGCCGAGGTGGCGCCCGCGACGGTGTGGGCGGCGCTGGACTGCCCGGGCGGCTGGGCGGTGCTCGCGCCCGGCCGGCCGTACGTGCTGGGGCGGATCGCCGCGCAGGTCACGGCGCTGCCCCGGCCCGGCGACGAGTGCGTGGTGACCGGCGTGGCGGTGGGCTCCGAGGGGCGCAGGGCCGAGGTGCACACCAGCCTGTACGGTGCGGACGGCGCGCTGCTCGGCCGCGCCCGGGCCACCTGGGTGGCGCTACCGAGCCGGTGATCTCCTCCCTGAGGAGGACGGCGCGTACACGTCCCGCCTGATTGACCCCCTTGCGCCGGGTTGGAAGGCTGTTGCCGGGTGCCCCCGCAACGGCGCCCCCACCGGCGCGCGACGAGCCCGCCGGGGCAGGAGAGGAGAATGATGTCCGACGGGCAGCCACGCCCCAGTGCCGGGACCGGCCAGATCATCGTGTCCGGCCTGACCAAGCAGTACAAGACCGTCCGCGCGGTCGACGATCTGTCGTTCACCGTCGAGCCGGGCCGGGTCACCGGCTTCCTCGGCCCCAACGGCGCGGGTAAGACGACCACGCTGCGCATGCTGCTCAACCTGGTGACGCCGAGCGCCGGCACGGCCACCATCGGCGGCAGCCGGTACGCCGACCTGCCCGACCCGCTCCGTACCGTCGGTGCGGTGCTGGAGGCGTCCAGCGCCCACAAGGGCCGCACCGGCATCAACCACCTGCGGGTGATCTGTGCTGCGGCGGGCCTGCCCAAGGAGCGCGCCGACGAGGCGCTCGCCCTGGTCGGGCTCTCGCCGGCGGCCAAGCGCAAGTTCAAGGGCTACTCGCTCGGCATGAAGCAGCGGCTCGGCATCGCCGCCGCGATGCTCGGCAACCCGCAGGTGCTGATCCTGGACGAGCCGGCCAACGGCCTGGACCCGGAGGGCATCCGCTGGATGCGCGGCTTCCTCAAGGGGCTCGCCGCCGAGGGACGGACGGTGCTGGTCTCCAGCCACCTGCTCTCCGAGATGCAGCTGCTCGCCGACGACGTGGTGATCATCGCGGCCGGCAAGCTGGTCCGGCAGGGGCCGGTCGACCAGGTGATGGCGTCGATGACGCACGACGTGCGGGTGCGGGTGCGCACCCCGCAGGCCGACGAACTGACTGCGGCGCTGCGCGAGCAGTCCGCCGTCGTCGACACCGACCCGCACGGCGCGCTGCTGGTGACCGGCGTGGACGCGCCGGCTGTGGGCCGGGTCGCGCTGGCCGCCAAGGTGGAGCTGCACGAGCTGACCACCGAGCGCCCCGACCTCGAAGGGGTCTTCCTGGAGCTGACGGCCGGAAAGGCGGAGATCCGATGACGCTTGTCCGATCCGAACTGCTCAAGATCCGTACCACCAGCACCTGGTGGATCTTCGGGCTGATCAGCCTGGCGCTGTGGGCGCTCACGCTGTTCTTCAACTGGTTGCAGACCGAGGCGCTGGCCAGCGGGAACTTCGGCCAGGCGCCGGAGGACCAGACCGACCAGTTGCAGGCCATCGCGGCCGCCGACAACCTGGCGGCCAACCTCTACACCAACGGCCAGTTCTTCGGGCTGCTCATCGTGCTGCTGCTGGGCATCGTGGTGGTGACCAGCGAGTTCTTCCACCAGACGGTGACCACCACGTTCCTCACCGCGCCGCACCGCACCGCGGTGATGCTGGCCAAGCTGGCCGCGGCCGGCGTGCTGGCGCTGCTGTTCTGGCTCGTCACCACGGTGCTGAACCTGGTCACCGCGCCGCTGATCCTCAGCGCGGTGGACGTCGGCTCGCAGCTCGATAGCGGCGCCGTGTGGCGGGCGATCGCGCTCAACGGCCTGGCGTACCTGCTGTGGTCGGTGCTCGGCGTCGGCCTCGGCGTGCTGATCCGCAGCCAGATCGGCGCCACCGTGACCGGCATCCTGTTCTACCTGGGCGGCGCGATCGGCGCGGTCATCGTGCTGAGCCTGCTCGCCTCGCGGTACGGCGACTGGATCAACAAGCTCCAGCTGCTGGTCCCGTCGCTGGCCTCCGGGCTCATGGTCGGCGGCGACACCGACATCCCGGGCAACCCGCCGCAGTGGGCGGGTGCCCTGGTGCTGATCGGGTACGCGGTCGTGGCCGGCGCGATCGGCGTGGCCACGATCCGCAAGCGCGACATCTCCTGACCTCGCGGTCCGGACGGACCCCGGCCGGTGACGGACGTCATCGGCCGGGGTCTCGCTCGTCTAGCAGGAGTCGGCGGATCACGCAGCGTTTGCCGAACTTCTGGCATCTTCTGTGAAACGGACCACCAGAAGGAGGCGAGAATGCCTGCGCGCAGCGCACGGCGTAGCCTTGGCATCGGTTTACCCAGCGTCGGCAACCGGGGGTCACCGGGGGCCACCGTGACATTCACAACCGCGTGAAAGAGGCGATTAGCGGCCGTGTCGACCCAGCAGACTTCGCAGGAGAACCCACTGGCGGGTTTCGGCCCGAACGAGTGGATCGTCGAGGAGATGTACCAGCGTTACCTCGCCGACCCCTCGAGCGTCGATTCGGCCTGGCACGACTTCTTCGCCGACTACCGGCCGGCCCCGGGCGCCGCCACACCGCGCCCGGACGGGCAGGCCAAGCCGGCCGCGAAGCCGGAGCCGGCCGAGCAGCAGGAAGCAGTGGCCACGGTCAAGGAGCAGCCCGCCAAGACCGAGCCGAAGGCCGCCCCCAAGGCCGCGGCCGCCCCGGCCAAGCCCGCCGCCAAGCCGGCGGCGAAGGCGCCTGAGCCGGCCAAGAAGTCCGCCCCGGCCAAGCCGGCCGCCAAGGCGCCGACCGCGAGCGCCGCGGGCACCACGCCGCTGCGCGGCGTCGCCGCCAAGATCGTGCAGAACATGGACGCGTCGCTGTCGGTCCCGACCGCCACGAGCGTGCGCGCCGTCCCGGCCAAGCTGCTCGTCGACAACCGCATCGTGATCAACAACCACCTGGCCCGCGGTCGCGGTGGCAAGGTCAGCTTCACCCACCTGATCGGGTACGCGCTCGTCCGCGCGGTCGTCGAGCACCCGGAGATGAACAACTCCTTCGCCGAGGTCGACGGCAAGCCGGCGATGGTCCGCCCGGAGCACGTCAACCTGGGCATCGCGATCGACCTGGTCAAGCCGGACGGCTCGCGCAACCTGGTGGTGCCGTCCATCAAGGGTTGCGAGCAGATGGACTTCCGGCAGTTCTGGCAGGCGTACGAGGACGTGGTCCGGCGCGCCCGCCGCAACGAGCTGACCATGGAGGACTACTCCGGCACCACGATCTCGCTCACCAACCCGGGCGGCATCGGCACCGTGCACTCGATCCCGCGCCTGATGCAGGGGCAGAGCGCCATCATCGGCGTCGGCGCGATGGAATACCCGGCCCCCTACCAGGGTATGAGCGAGGCCACCCTGGCCGAGAACGCGGTCAGCAAGGTCATCACTCTGACCAGCACGTACGACCACCGGATCATCCAGGGCGCGCAGTCCGGCGAGTTCCTCAAGGTCATGCACGAGCTGCTGCTCGGCGAGCGCGGCTTCTACGACGACATCTTCACCTCGCTGCGGATCCCGTACGAGCCGGTGCGCTGGATGCGCGACGTCGCAGTCGACAGCGAGGGCCAGATCAACAAGACCGCGCGGGTGCACGAGCTGATCCACGCGTACCGGGTCCGCGGCCACCTGATGGCCGACACCGACCCGCTGGAGTTCAAGATCCGGAAGCACCCGGACCTGGACGTCCTCCAGCACGGGCTCACGCTCTGGGATCTCGACCGCGTCTTCCCGGTCAACGGCTTCGCCGGCCAGCAGCGGATGAAGCTGCGCTCGATCCTCGGCGTGCTGCGCGACTCGTACTGCCGCCGCGTCGGCATCGAGTACATGCACATCCAGGATCCGGAGGAGCGGCGCTGGATCCAGGAGCGGGTCGAGCGCAAGTACGAGAAGCCCAGCTCCGACGAGCAGAAGCACGTGCTGAACCGGCTCAACGCCGCCGAGGCGTTCGAGACGTTCCTGCAGACCAAGTACGTCGGCCAGAAGCGCTTCTCGCTGGAGGGCGGCGAGTCGCTGATCCCGCTGCTCGGCGAGGTGCTGGAGTGCTCCGCCGAGGCCGGGCTGGACGAGGTCGTCATCGGCATGGCCCACCGCGGCCGGCTCAACGTGCTGGCGAACATCGTCGGCAAGCCGTACGAGAAGATCTTCTCCGAGTTCGAGGGGCACCTCGACCCGCGGTCCACGCAGGGCTCGGGCGACGTGAAGTACCACCTCGGCCAGAACGGCAAGTTCACCACCCCGGACGGCGAGCACGCGGTCAAGGTGTCGGTGGTGGCGAACCCGTCGCACCTGGAGGCCGTGGACCCGGTGCTGGAGGGCATCGTCCGGGCCAAGCAGGACCGGATCGACCTCAAGCTGGAGGGCTACACCGTGCTGCCGCTGGCGGTGCACGGTGACGCCGCCTTCGCCGGCCAGGGCGTGGTCGCCGAGACGCTCAACCTCTCCCAGCTGCGCGGCTACCGCACCGGCGGCACCGTGCACGTGGTCGTCAACAACCAGGTCGGCTTCACCACCGCCCCGGAGTACAGCCGGTCCAGCCTCTACAGCACCGACGTGGCCCGGATGATCCAGGCGCCGATCTTCCACGTGAACGGCGACGACCCGGAAGCAGTGGTCCGGGTGGCCCGGCTCGCGTTCGAGTACCGGCAGGCGTTCAACAAGGACGTCGTGATCGACATGGTGTGCTACCGCCGGCGCGGGCACAACGAGGGCGACGACCCGTCGATGTCCAACCCGGAGATGTACAAGATCATCGACTCGAAGCGGTCCGTCCGGAAGCTCTACACCGAGGAGCTGATCGGGCGCGGCGACATCACCGTGGAGGACGCGGAGGAGCTGCTGCGCGACTACCAGGGGCAGCTTGAGCGGGTCTTCAAGGCCACCCGGGACGCCGCCACCACCCCGCGCCAGCTCAGCCGCCCGGCGCGGGAGGAGGAGCCGGAACCGCAGGTCGACACCGCCACCGACGCCGCTGTGGTCAAGGCGATCGGCGAGGCGCACGTCAACCTGCCGGAGGGCTTCACCCCGCACAAGCGGATCCAGCAGCTATTGGAGCGGCGCCGCAAGATGTCCGTCGAGGGCGGCATCGACTGGGGCTTCGCCGAGATCATCGCGTTCGGCACGCTGCTGCACGACGGTGTCACCGTCCGGCTCGCCGGGCAGGACTCGCGCCGCGGCACGTTCGTCCAGCGGCACGCCTCGGTGGTCGACGCCAAGACCGGCGAGGACTACCTGCCGCTGATGTCGCTCACCGCCGACGGCGAGCGGTCGCGCTTCTTCGTCCACGACTCGCTGCTCTCCGAGTACGCGGCCATGGGCTTCGAGTACGGCTACTCGGTGGAGAACATCAACGCGCTGGTGGCCTGGGAGGCCCAGTTCGGTGACTTCGTCAACGGCGCCCAGTCGGTGATCGACGAGTTCATCTCGTCCGGCGAGGTGAAGTGGGGTCAGCGCTCGGCGGTGACGCTGCTGCTGCCGCACGGCCACGAGGGCCAGGGCCCGGACCACACGTCCGGCCGCCCGGAGCGGTTCCTCCAGCTCTGCGCCGAGGACAACATGCGGGTGGCCATCCCGACCACCCCGGCGAACTACTTCCACCTGCTGCGCCGCCAGGCCCTGTCGCCCAAGCGCAAGCCGCTGGTGGTGTTCACGCCGAAGTCGCTGCTGCGGCACAAGCTCTGCGTGTCGCCGGTGGAGGACTTCACCACCGGGACGTTCCAGCCCGTGCTGGCCGACACCGCGGCTCCGGCACCGGAGCAGGTGAAGCGGGTGCTGCTCTGCTCGGGCAAGGTCTACTACGACCTGTTCCAGGCCCGGCAGGAGCGGGGCGTGACCGACACCGCGATCATCCGGATGGAGCAGCTCTACCCGCTGCCCGTCGAGGAGGTCCGGGCCGCGCTCGCCCAGTACCCGAACGCCGAGGACTTCGCCTGGGTCCAGGAGGAGCCGGCCAACCAGGGCGCCTGGTCGTTCGTCGCGCTCAACCTGCTGGAGCACCTGCCCGAGGTCCGGCTGCGCCGCATCTCCCGGCCGGCCGCCGCCGCGCCGGCGGTGGGCTCGGCGAAGATGCACGAGGTCGAGCAGAACGCGCTGATCGAG
>NZ_JBMVFV010000110.1:0-16562 GCF_049538395.1 Micromonospora sp. AB353
ACGGTGAGGTGAGTGCGCCGTGATGGTGACGTCAGGCGGCGGCACGAGCCACCCAGACCCTGCTCGGGCAGATCGACATGCGGCTGTCCGGCGGACTGGGGATCCGGATCGACGACCACGGCGGCGACCGGGCGGTGAAGGCGCGCAACGTGCGCATCGACACCGTGTACGTGTCGGGACCGGCGCGCACGGCGTGGAGACGTAGGGCGTGGACGGCCTGACCATCGGCACCGGGACCGGGTACACGGCGTTCCGGATGGCCAACCGCAAGCTCCCGCTCACCTGGCTCGCGCCGCTGATCACCCAGACACCCGCGATGGGCGCGCTGCCGACCCTGCGGGCCGCCACCGACCCGGCCGTGCTGGGCGGCCAGTACTACGGCCCCGGCGGGGCCCTCCGGCGGGCGGTAGCAGGGCTCTCTGTTCCGCGTTCGGCAGCGCGGGACGGGCGTCTTTGTGACGCTTCGATCGTGGAGATACCCGGCGGCGACAGAGGCGTCGAGCTGCGCGTCCACGGGGTGTCCGGCGCGTCGGCGGAGACGATCGTCGACCATCCCATCGTGGTACGCGTGGCCGGCGACGGGCACGCCGGGTTCTACCGGGTCCGGGAAGGGCTCGGCTCGGCCGGCGGCGCGACGGCCGGGGTGGTGGTGGAGGCGTACCGCTGGGGGGCCCTGACCGCCGGGGTGGCGGTACGTACGGCGTCGATGCTGGTGCTGCTGCCGTTCATGCTGAGCAACCTGGCGGTGTGGATGCGTTCCACGCCGGTGGACCGCTTCGGCCTGCTCGGCGGGCTGTGCCGCCTGCTGGCCGGATCGCTGACCGTGGCGTTCACGCTGGCGCTGGTCGGGGTCACCATGAACCTGACCGGCTGGCAGTGCGTCCCGTACGCCCAGTGCCGGGAGGGGAGACCGTACCTGTCGTGGCTGGTGGCGTTGCCGATCGGCCCGCGCCTGGCCGTGCTGGCACTGGTCCCGCTGCTGGCGCTGCGGGTGTTCTGGGCCGTCGGGAAGCGGTCGGCCGCCGCTTTCGAGGGCTTCGGATCGGCCCCGCCGGGCGGGCGGTTCCTGGAGTCGACCGGGAGTCTCGCCGCCCCCGGGGTCTGGCACGACGAGCGGATGACCTCGTGGCTACGCCAGATCCACGTGGGTCTCGGTGCCGGCACCGTCGGCGTCAGCCTCGTCGTCGCGGTGTCGCACGGCGGGTGGAGCGCCGTCGCCGTCGGGATGCTCGGCCTCGCCGCCGGGCTTGTGGTCCTCTGCGCCGTGCTGCTGACAGTGACCGTCCCCGCCGGGTGGGCCGGACCGTTGCGCCGCGTGGTCTGGATCCTGGTCGCGGTGGCCACCGTGTCGAGCCTGGGGTACGCCGTGTCCCGGCGGGGGGTTCCCGTGCCCGCCGGGCAGATGCCCGGGTACGAGGGCGCCGTCGCCGGTCTGGTCGCGGCGCAGGGGCTGATGCTGGTCCTGATCGCCGCGGTGACGCTCGTGCGCCGGCGCGCCCGGCCGGCCGGTTCCCGCGCACTGCTCCGCGGGCTCGGCACACCGCTGGTCGCGGCAATGTCGGTCACCGTCGCCTCCGCCTACACGGCCACGCTCGTGTTCCGGACGGCGGACCAGCTCGACCGGGGTCGCATCCCCGACCCGATCCGGAACAACCCACCCGCTCTGGGACCGCTGGAACCGCCCGTCGGGTACTGGTGGGCGGCGCTGGCCGGGCTCGCCGCTCTGCTGGTCGTCAGCGCGGCGATCGCCGTCACCCTGCCGGTGGCGCGGCGCCGGCGGCGGGCGTACGCGCGACGCGTGGTCGAACACGACTATCCCGGCGCGCCCGCCGAGGCGACGACACGAATCGACGCTGTCCGCTCGACGATCGCCCGGTCCTTCGTGACCGACGAACTGGGGCCGACATTCGTGGCGTTCTTCGTGATCTCGTCGGTCGGGCTCGCCACCGTCGCGCTCGACCTGATCGGGATCGGCCCCACCCAGCTCGTCGCCCGCCTCGGCCGCCGGCACGACACGCTCGCCGTGCTGACCGCGTACGTGACGGACGTCGGTATCTGGGCCATCAGTCTGCTCGTCATCGGGCTGCTGATCCTGGGCTACCGGGCGTACCGGTCGCCGGAGACCCGCCGGCTCGTCGGCGTCCTGTGGGACCTGGGCACGTTCTGGCCGCGTACGGTGCACCCGTTCGCGCCGCCGTGCTACGCCGCCCGCGCCGTACCGGAGCTGGCCCGGCGGGTCACCGCGCTCGCCGCACAGGGCCCGGTGGTGATCTCCGGACACAGCCAGGGCTCCGTGCTGGCCGCCGCCACCGTCCTGCAACTGCCGCCGGAGGCCCTGCCCCACGTCGCGTTGCTGACCCACGGCAGCCCGCTGCACCGCATCTACGCCCGCCTCTACCCGGCGTATCTCGGTGAGCAGGCGCTGCGCGACGTCGGCGACCGGGTCGGCTGGCGCTGGCGCAACCTGTGGCGCGACACCGATCCGATCGGCGGCCCGATCTTCGCCGACCCGGGTCTGCGGGCCCACCTGCCCCCGGCCGCCGGCGCGGTCGACGTCCGGCTGCGGGATCCGCGCAGCGTCGTCGTGGAGGCGCCGGACACCGTGCCGCCGCCTGTCGAACGCCACTGGCACTACCACACCGAGCCGGAATACCGGGAGGCCGTGCGGGAACTCGTCGACGACATCCGGGCCGGTGCCCCCGGCTGACGCGCCCCGCGTGACGGCGCCGGCCACCGCGACGACCGGCGGCCCGCCGATGAACGGTGGCGTCAGCCGTGGCCGCGTACCAGGGGCAGGAACACCTCGTCCACGATCTCGACCAGCACCTCGTCGGGGACGGAGGGGACGCCGCGCATCGCGTACTCGGCGCGCAGCAGCATCATCGGTACCGTCGCCACCCGGTGACGGACGGCCGCCGCCGGCGTCTCGCCCCGGGCCGCGGCCCGTTCCAGCATCCCGATCCACGCGCGGTCCATGGTGTCGGCGCCGGATCGTTCGCGCATGAGCGTGAGCAGCTCCGGATCGTCGGCCGCGGCGGCGAGCAGGCCGCGCAGGACGGCCCCGTGCGGCGACGACCACGTCTCGTTCGCCAGCCGGAGCATCTCGAGCGCGTCGCCTCGCAGCGTGCCCGTGTCCGGATTCGGCATGGCCGCGTCGGACAGGTGGCGGTACGCCGCGACGCCCAGCGCCGCCCGGTGCGGCCACCGGCGGTAGATGGCGTTCTTGTTGGTCCCGGCGCGCGCGGCCACCCGGTCCATCGTCATCCCCGCGTATCCGGACTCGCGCAGTTCCTCCGCCGCGGCCCGCAGGATCGCCTGTTCCAGTTCTTCGCCCCGTCGCCTCCTGCCCATGTCTTGCAGGGTACGCGCCGTACCTTATAGGGTACGGCGCGTACCCTAAAGGTTGGGAGTTCTCGATGCGTGTCTTCGGCATGAACTACGACACCGGCTTCGTCAGCGCCGGATCCACCACCCACGAACCGTTCGACCCCGACGTCGTGCGGAGCGACCTGCGTGTCATCCGCGACGAGCTGCGCTGCGACGCGGTCCGCGTCACCGGCGGCGTGCAGGACCGGCTGGAGCTGACCGCGCGGCTGGCGGCCGAGGCGGGGCTCGAGGTGTGGTACTGCCCGTTCACCAACGGCCTGGACCGCGACGGCCTCATGGCGTTCCTGCTCGACGGCGCCGAGCGGGCCGAGCGGCTGCGGCGTGACGGCACCCCGGTCGTCTACCTCACCGGTTCCGAGATCTCCCTGTTCACCGACGGCTTCCTGCCCGGCCGTGACCTGACCGAGCGGATGGCGGTGTTCACCGACCCGATGCGGATGCGGGAGGCGGTCCCGGCCGCGCGGGCCGCGGTGCGCGACTTCCTCGCGGAAGCGGTACCCGCGGTGCGGGAGCGCTTCGGCGGCCCCGTCGGGTACGCCTCGATCCCGCTCGAGGACGTCGACTGGGCGGCCTTCGACATCATCGCCAGCGACGCCGGCTACCGCGACGCGACCAACTCGGCGGTGTTCCCGCAGTCCCTGGCGGCGGCCGTGGGGCAGGGCAAGCCGTACGCGGCGACCGAGTTCGGCTGCTGCACGTACCGTGGCGCGGCCGACGTCGCGGGCGCGACGGAACCGGTGGTCTACGACGAGCACGGCCGTGCGGCGAAACTCACCGCGGAACTGGAGCGCGACGAGGAGGGCCAGGCACGCTACCTCGTCGACCTGCTGCGCGACTACGAGGCCGGCGGGGTGGAGGCGGCGTTCGTGTACACGTTCGCGAACCGGCACCTGCCGACCACCGGCGACCCCGGGCACGACTACGACCTGGCGTCACGCGGGATCGTGCGCGTGCTGCCGGACGGCTCGTGGACGCCCAAGGCCGCCTTCCACGCCCTGGCCGAGTACGGCCGCCTCCGTGCGCTGAGCCGGCCCGAATTCGGTGGTGGCGATCGCGGCGGACGGGCAAGGTAGGACTGCACACCGGCGGCGGGCGCCGCCACCACGACGAGGACCGGGAGAGACCATGCGAGCAGCTACCACGCTTCGGACCCCTGCCCGTCCTACCGTGGAGCTCCGCCTTGGCCCTGTTGAACATCGGAATCGTCGCGCATGTTGACGCCGGAAAGACCAGCCTGACCGAACGCCTGCTCTACGAGGCGGGCGCGGTGGCCGAGCCGGGTAGCGTCGACGCCGGCACGACCCGGACCGACTCGATGGAACTGGAACGCCGCCGCGGCATCACCATCCGGGCGGCCGTCACGTCGATCACCATCGGCGACCTCAGCATCAACCTGCTGGACACCCCCGGCCATCCCGACTTCATCGCGGAGGTCGAGCGCTCCCTGGCCGTCCTCGACGCCGCCGTGCTCGTGGTGTCGAGCGTGGAGGGCGTCCAGCCGCAGACAGTCGCCATCTGGCGGGCGTTGCGCCGCATCGGCGTACCGACCGTGTTCTTCTTCAACAAGGTCGACCGCGGCGGCGCCGACGTCGACCGGGTGACCGCCCAGGTACGGCAGCGGCTCGGCGCGCGGCCGGTCCTGCTCGGCACTGTCACCGGCCAGGGCACACGCGAGGCCCGGGTGCACGCCGTGGGCCTCGACGCCGAGCCCGTGGTGGCCGAGGTGGCGGAGATCGACGACGCGGTGGCCGCGCGCTGGCTGGCCGACCGGCCGGTCCGCGTGCGCGACGTCCGCCGGGCGCTGCGCCGCGCGGTGCGCCGCGCCGACCTGGTCCCGGCGGTGTGCGGCTCGGCCATCACCGGCGCCGGGGTACGCCGGCTGTGCGACGTCCTGGCCGACCTGCTGCCGTACGGCGAGGCGCGGGACGGACCACCGGCGGGCACCGTCTTCGCCGTCGACCGCGACGGGCACGGCCGGCGCGTCTGGCTGCGGCTGTGGTCGGGGCGTCTGCGGGTACGGGACCGGGTGCGGCTCGGCGACGGCCGTCCGGAGCCGGTGACGGAGATCGCCGTCATCGAGCCCGCCGGCGTGCTGGTGCGCCGGTCGGTCTCCGCCGGGCAGATCGCGGCGGTACGCGGGGTGTCCGCCCGGATCGGCCAGCACATCGGTGACCCGCCTCGGCGGCACGACTACCGGTTCCCGCCACCGACAAGGCAGGCGGTCGTCGAGCCGGTCGACCCGGCGCAGCGCCTGGCGATGTTCGCCGGCCTGGCCGAACTGGCCGACGAGGATCCGCTGGTGGACCTGCGCCTCGACGAGCAGCAGGCGGAGGCGGTGATCCGTCTGCACGGCGAGGTCCAGAAGGAGGTCCTCGCCGCGCTGATGGAGGACCGGTACGGCGTCCGGGTGCGGTTCTCCGGCACGCTCACCGCCTGCATCGAACGGGTCGCCGGCACCGGCAGCGCCGAGGAGCGGGTACGGGAACGCGGCAACCCGTACCTGGCCGGGCTGGGATTGCGCATCGAGGCCGCACCGGCCGGGCACGGCATCGGGTTCCGGCCCGGGACCGAGCCGGGCCGGCTGCCCCCGGCGTTCGTCGCCGCCACCGAGGAGGGCGTGCGGGCCGCGCTGCGGCAGGGCCGGCACGGCTGGCCGGTCACCGACTGCACCGTCACCATGACGGCGTCCCGGTACTGGCCCCGGCAGAGCCGCCCGCACCAGAAGTTCGACAAGTCGATCTCGACGGTGGCGGCGGACTTCCGCAACCTCGCCCCGGTCGTGGTCGCCGCCGCGCTGCGGCAGGCCGGCACGCGGGTGTGCCAGCCGATCGAACGGTTCGACGTCAACCTGCCCCGGCACGCGGTGGAGACGGTGCTGGCGCTGCTCGGCCGGCTCGGCGCGGTCGTCCACGACACCGCCGTCGCGGGCGGCTACCTGGAGGTGAGCGGCACCCTGCCGTCCGCCCGGGTGCCGCGGGTCGTCGCCGCCCTGCCCGACCTCACCGGCGGCGAGGCGGTCCTGACCACCACCTTCGACCACTACGCGCCGGTCACCGGCGAGGAACCGCCGGCACTGCCCCGGCGCGGGCCCGACCCGGACGACCGGGAGGCGTGGTTCCGGGCGGTACCGAGGTAGGCCGCGCCGGGCGGCGACGGCGGCGTTCCGGGATAGGATCACCGGCGCCCGCCGCCGCCCGTACCCGTTGGAGCCCCGCTGTCCCCGCAGCCGGCCACCCACCTCGCCCGGCGAGTCCGCCGGGTGCTGGCAGTGGTGTGCCTGCTCGTCGTGGCCGGGCTGCCGGCTGGATCCTCGGACGCCGGCGCCACCGGCCCGGGAACGCTGCGGGTGCTCCAGATGAACCTGTGCAACAGCGGCCGGGCCGGCTGCTACACCGGCCGGGCCGTCCCGCGGGCCGCCGACGTGATCGCCGCCGAGGCGCCCGACGTGGTCACGCTCAACGAGATCTGCCGCGACGACGTGGCGACGCTGGAGCGGACGCTGCGGGCCGCCCGCGCCGGCGGCACCGTGGTGTCCGCGTTCCAGGCCGCCGGTGACCGCCCCTCCGGCGGACCCACCCGGTGCGACAACGGCGAGCCGTACGGGATCGGGCTGCTGGCCCGTCTCGACGGCCGGGACGCGCGGTCGTCCGTGCACCGCGGCACCTACCCGGCGCAGGACCTCGCGGACCCGGAGGAGCGGGTGTGGCTCTGCGTCCGGGGCGACGGGCTGCACGCCTGCACCACGCACCTGGCGAACACCAGCGGCCAGGTGGCGCTGGCGCAGTGCGGGCAGTTGCTCGGCGCGGTGGTGCCGGAGACCCGGGGCGGCGCCGGGAACGCGCCGACGGTCCTCGGCGGTGACCTCAACCTGCGCGCCGGCGGCACCCCGGACGTGCGCTCGTGCGTGCCGGTGGGCTACCGGCGGATCGACGACGGCGCCCGGCAGCAGATCATGGCGTCCGGCGGCGTGACGATCTGCTGCCGCCGCGCGGTGGACATGCGCGGGACGACCGACCATCCGGCGCTGGTGGCGACCATGATCGGCTCGTGGCCGGAGCCGCCGCCCGGACCGTACTGACCGGGACGGGACACGACCCCGGCGCGATCGGTCCGCCGCCCGTGCAACGTCCCGGGCGGGCGTCACCGTTCTACCTCCGGCACGAGGAGGCAGTCGATTGAAAGCCGAAGACGAACAAGCGTTCCGCGAGTTCGTGACGTCACAGATGGCGTCGCTGCGCAAGCTGGCGTACATGACCTGCGGCGACTGGCACACCGCGGAGGACGCCGTGGCGAACGCGCTGGTCAAGCTCTATCCGCGCTGGCGGAAGCTGGAACGGCCCGATCTCTACGTCAAGACCATGGTCTACCGGGCCGCGATCGACGAGACCCGCCGGCCCTGGCGGCGCGAACGGTCGGCCGGCGACGCGATGCCGGACGTCACGGTGCGCGACACGGCGGCGGTGACCGACGAGCGGATGCGCCTGCGGGCGGCGCTCGAAGCCGTGCCCGCGCGGCAGCGGACCGCCGTGGTGCTGCGGCACTACCTGGACCTCAGCCTGGAGGACACCGCCGCCGTCCTCGACTGCACGGTGGGCACGGCCAAGAGCCAGGTCTCCCGTGGGCTGGCGAAGCTGCGCGAGTCACTCGGCGGCGAACACCTCAATCTCACCGGCACCTCGATAGGGGAGTGGACGAATGCAGTTGCGTGAACTGGTGGACGCCGTGACCGGCGACGAGCCGCCGATGAGCCGTACCGTCGACGACATCGTCGCGGCCGGGCGGCGCGCCGAACGGCGCCGCCGGACCCGGTTCGCGACCGTCGGGGCGGCGGGCCTCGTCGCGGTGGCGGTCGCCGGCGCTGTCACGCTGCCGACGCTCGGCGCGAAGCGCACCGCCGGGGACACCCCGGCGCTGTCCGCGGCGTCGCGGCCGGTTGGCGCCGCGTGGCCGGACGCCGCGCCGTTCACCTTCACCTTCCGGGGGTACGACGCCGGCACGCTGCACGTACAGGACCCGATCGTCGCGTCCACCGCGTACCAGATCGCCTCCGTCTACTCCGACCGCCACACCTCGAACGACAAGCCCGTCACCGCGGACGAGGCCGAGTCGATGGAGCAGAAGAGAACGGCCGCCGGCGCGAAGCCGACCCTCTGGGCCTACCTGACCGTCTACCGGCCCGGCGCTTTCGACCCGGCTGCGATCAAGGACGGGCAGAACGTCACGGTGGCCGGGCGCAAGGCGGTCCGGGCGACGCTGCCGTTCGGCCTCGACCCCCGCAACCCGCTGGATCCGGGCAACAAGCTGTTCGCCTGGGAGTACGCCGACAACGCCTGGGCGGCCGTCACGTCGATCTCCGGCGAGACGGCGACGCCGAGCTTCGACGACCTGGGCGGCCTGGTCACGGGCCTGAAGCCGGCCCGGCCGACGCCGGCTCCACTGCCGTTCACTGTCGGCTACGTGCCGCGGGGTTACGTGCCGCTGCAGACCGGCACGCACGCCATGCCCGGCCTGAGCGGCATCGCCGCCGCCCGCGGCGGAGACTACGGCGGCGCGACGTACACCCGGCCGGCCCTGCCCACCTCGGGCCTGACCGCACCGTTCGACTCGGTCGAGGGCGCGATCAGGGACGGGTTCCACATCTTCGTCACGCCGAGCACCAGCGCGAACCAGTCACCGGAGCCCGGTGCGGCGAAGTGCTATTCGGGGGCGGCCCGCAGCGGCGGCTTCTGCAACATCTGGAGCGCCGACGGCAGTGTCGTCGTCCAGGTCAGCTCCGAGGGCGTCGGCGGCAAGCTGCCCCAGGCCGAGCTGCGGCGGATCGCCGAGGGCATCTCCGTCGCCGACGTGCGGGACGAGTCGACCTGGACGCCGGCCGCGGCGGCCCTGACGCCCTGACGGCCGATCCCGGTGACGGTGGGAGCGGGCCGCCCGCTCCCACCGCCACCGCGTGCTCTACCGGAACCGCCAGCGCTGGTGCGCGGCCCCGGTGTCGTCGGCGAGGACCGCCTGCGCGCCCTGGGCGCCGGAACCGCCGCTGAGCCCGAGCACCCGGCCCCCGTTCGCGCACTGGATCCGGAACCAGCCGCCTCCGCCGTGCCGCAGCCGCCACCTGTGGTCGGCGGTGCCGTTGTCGGCCCACTGGACGATCCGGGCGCCGACCGCGGTCGAACCACCCTCGACGCCGAGCACCTTGCCGCTGTTGCCGTTGCGCAGCCGCAGGTAGCCGCCGGTGTCCACGAGTGCGGTCCAGAGGTGGTCGGCGGTGCCGGTGTCGCCCCACTGGATGACCGGCCCGCCGTCGGCGGTGGACATGTCCTGCACGCCGAGCACCAGCCCGCTGCCGAGGTTCTGGATCCGCCGCGCGCCGTTCGGCAGGAACCGCCACTGGTTGTCCGGGCTGCCGTTGTCCGGATCCTGCACGGCGAACGCGCCCTGCGCTGCCGAGCCGCCGGAGATGCCGAGCAGCTTGCCGGTGTGCGCGTTGCGCAGCTTGTGGCTGCCGTCGCCGACGTCGACGACTGTCCACAGGTGGTCGGCGGTGCCGTTGTCCGCCCACTGGAGGATCCGGGCGCCGTCGGCGGTGGACATGTTCTCCACCCCCAGCACCTTGCCGCTGTTGACGTTGCGCAGCCGCAGCGCCGACCCGTCGACCACAAGCTGCCAGTCGTGGTCGGGAGTGCCGGTGTCACCCCACTGGAGCGCGAGCCCGCCGTCGGCTGTGGACATGTTCTGGATGCCGAGCACCAGCCCGCTCGCCGCGTTGGCGAGCCGGAAACTCGCCTCACCGCCGCCACCGCTCGCGCCGACCCGCCAGTAGACCGTGTAGTTGTGCCCGTGGGCGTCGTAGAACGGGCCGAGGTCGACGGTGGCGCCGTCGGCCCGGGCGGTGAACGCGAGACTGCCCGTGCCGGTACGGGTGACCGAGGCGGGATCCAGCGTGGGCAGGCCGCTCAACGTGGTGTTGCCGTAGTTGCCGGAGAGCACCACCGGCCCGTACGTGACGGCCTGCACCGCGGCGTCGTCGTTGGCGGGCACTGTGGCGACCCGCATCGGCAGTCGGACCGTGACCGTGTCGCCGGACGTCCAGGCCCGGGTCAGGACGGCGTAGCTGCCCGGCGTGGTGGCGACGCCCGCCGCGACGCCGTTGACGCTGACGCTCGCCCCGCTGGTCCACGCCGGGATCCGGATCCGCATCGTCCACGACCCGCCCACCGAGCCGGTGACGGTGAGCGTCGTGGTGTCGCCGACCGGGTACGACGTGGCCTGCGTGACGGTGATGCCGCGCTGGCTCCAGGTGAGCACCGACGGGACGAACAGGTTGACGGTCAGCGTGGTGCCGTTGTGGAAGTAGATCGCGTCCGCCAGCGTCGTGTTGGTCTCCAGTCCGGTGCCCTGGCAGCACCAGAACGAGGTGTAGTCGGTGCTCCACGTGCCGCCGCCCCACGCCGGGCCGACACCGCGCCGCCCACCCGGGTTGAGCGGGGTGAAGTACGTGACGTGACCGTGCGCGTCGGCCGGATTCTGCTGGCCGATCATGTGGTTGAGCAGCGCGCGCTCGTAGAAGTCGGCGTACGCGACCCGGTCCGGGTCGAGCTGCCACAGCTCCCGGGTCAGCTTGAGCATGTTGTACGTGTTGCACGCCTCGCACGTGTCGTTGCGCAGGTAGCCGGCGATCGCGTTCGGCGCGCGGAAGTGCTCGGCCTGGCTGTTGCCGCCGATGGCGTACGTGTGCGCGCCGACCGTGATGGCCCACGCGTTCGCGGCGATGTCCCGATAGCGGGTGACGCCGGTGGCCTTGTACTCCCGGGCCGCGCCGATCCACTTGGGCACCTGCGTGTTGGCGTGCAGCCCGTTGAGCTGGTCGGAGTTCGCGGCGAGCGGGTTGAACACGGCGGCGTGGTCGAACCGCTGCGCGACGGTCAGCCACCGCCCGTCGCCGGTCTGCTGGTAGAGGTCGGTCAGCACCGCGTTCATGCCGCCGAACTCGGTGCCGAGCATCGCCTGCATCTGGGCCGAGGTGAGCCGGCCGGTGCGCTGGTCGACCCAGCCGGCCAGCGCCAGCAGCACGTCCCGGGCCTGGGTGCTGCCGATCAGCCGCCACACGTCCAGCAGCCCGGCGAGCGTCTTGTGGATGCAGTAGTAGGGCACGTTGCCGTTGCTGAGCGTCCGGGCCTCCAGCGCGGTGAAGTCGGACTCCGGGAAGCCGGACAGGTAGCCGGCGCTGAACCCGGCCGCGCCGTTGTTGGCCTGGCAGCGGGCCAGCTCGGCGACCATGGTGAGCGCCTTGTCCCGGCAGGTGGTGTCGCCGAGCACCGCCCACGCCTGCGCCCAGGCGGTCAGGAAGTGCCCCTGCATGTGGGTGCGGAACGGGAAGTTCGGCGCGTCCCAGCCGCCGTTGGCGGCGGCGCCGCCGGTGGACAGGCGGTGGTTGGCCCGGAAGTTGTAGAGCAGCCGGTTCACGTCGACGAAACGCAGGTAGGCGACCGTACGGTTCTGGTTGTCCTGCCAGCGGCCGGCGGTCAGCCGTACCTGGCCCGGGTCGAACGCGTACGCGGACACGCCGATGTCGGGGCGGGCCGGTGGCAGCGCGGCGTGTGCCGTACCGCCTGCGGAGACGGACCCGGCGGCGGCGCCGGCGGTGGCCGCGACGGCTGTGGCGGCAGTGGTGCGCAGGAGGAATCGGCGGTTCACCAGGGGAGCGGGCATGGCGGCCTCCGTGGCGGGGGACGGTGGTGGTGAGGCACGCGGGGGACGCCGCGTTAGCGTTAACAATCTCCCTCAGCCTGGCGTTTGCATAGTCGTATGTCAATTGATTGGTGGCGTTAACGCGCTCAGCCGCGCGCCGTCCTCGGCACCGCTGTGGTCTCGCGTACCCGATCAGCATCAGCAGTACGGCCAGCAGCGGCAGCCCGTACGCCAGGAGGCCCAGCCGGCGACGTGGTGGCGCGGGCGAACGCCGCAGGGCGGGCCGATCGTCGTCGCGGCCCGCCCGGCTTCCCGGCGTCGCCCGCCCCGGTGGCGGGTCAGCGGTTGCGGTAGTGGTTCACTGCCAGCGCCGCGCCGGACGCCAGCGCCAGCACGCCGAAGGCCGAACCGGCCCACGGGTTGCCCAGGACGTTCGACAGCGTCACGTTCGCCGCCACGCCGACGATGAGCACCAGCCAGAGCAGCGGCCGCATCCGGCTGACGGGCGTCGTCGCGGCGGTGTTCTCGGCGGTACGGTCCAGGTCGTTCACGGCTGCCTCCTCGGATGACGTCCTTGCACCTTGACGCTAGGCGCGCGGCCGGCCGGGAACGATCCCGCCAGCACGACGACCGGGGTACAGCAGGCTGTACCTTCCGTGCCCGGACCTGACGGACGGCGACAGCGGTGACCTATCGTGGCGGCCGGGGGTGGGCCGGGGATGGAGTACGTACGCGGGCGGTTCCGCGCCGCGGTGGACGCGCTGGAGCACCTCGTCGGCGGGCTCGGCACGGCCGTGCTGGCGCTCGGCGCGCTGTTCGGGATCGTCGTCGTGGCCGCGGCCTGCGTCGGCGGGGTCGGACTGCTGCTCGTACCCGGAATGCTGCGGGCGGTGCGGTCGGTGGCCGACCGCGAGCGCGCCCGGCTGTCCCGGTGGGGGCCGCCGGTCCCGTCGCCCGGCCCGGTGCCGGCCGGGGTGCGCCCGGCGCTGCGCGACCCGGTCGTCCGGCGGGAACTGCGCTGGGTGGCCGCGCACGGCACGCTCGGCTTCGGCGCCGGGCTGATCGCGCTCGCGCTGCCGATCTACGCCGCGCAGGACATGACGTTCCCGCTGTGGTACCGGCTCGTGCCGCCGGACGCCGGTGCGCCGGGGATCGGCTGGTGGCGCGTCGACGGGCTCGGCGACGCGCTCGCGGTCGGCGTGCTCGGCATCGGGTGGCTGGTGCTCGCGGTCGCGGCCGGGCCGGCCCTGGCGCGGATCCAGGCCCGGCCGGGCCGCCGGCTGCTGCCCCCGCCGCCCGGATTCGACCTGTCGTTGCGGGTCGCCGAACTCACCGCCACCCGGGCCGCCGCGCTCGACGCCCACGCGGTGGAGCTGCGCCGGATCGAACGCTCGCTGCACGACGGCACGCAGAACCGGCTGGTCGCGGTGAACGTGCTGCTCGGTGCCGCGCGGCGGGCGGTACGCCGTGACCCGGCCCGCGCCGACGAGATCCTGGAACGCGCGCAGAACGCGGCCGAGCAGGCGCTCGGCGAGCTGCGTACGGTGGTGCGCGGCATCCTGCCGCCGGTGCTCGGCGACCGGGGCCTGGCCGGGGCGCTCGACGGACTCGCCGCGGAGTGCGCGGTGCCGTGCCGCCTGTCGGTGGACGTCGACGTGCGCTGCGCGGCCTCGGTCGAGGCCACCGCGTACTTCGTGGTGGCCGAGGCGCTCACGAACGTGGTCCGGCACAGCGGCGCGAGCGCGGTGGACGTCGCCGTACGCCGGGAGGGGGACCGGCTGCTCGTGACAGTCACCGACGACGGGCGCGGGGACGCCGACGAGACGCGCGGCTCTGGGCTGACCGGCATCCGCCGCCGGGTCGAGGCGTACGACGGGCGGATGACGCTGACGAGTCCACCGGGAGGACCGACGAGGATGCACGTGGAGCTGCCATGCGGATCGTGATCGCCGAGGACGACGCGTTGCTGCGCGAAGGGCTGGCGCTGCTGCTGCGCGCCGAGAACCTGGACGTGGTGGCCACCGCCGGCACACCGGGGGAGTTCCTGGCCGCGGTGGACGAGCACCGGCCGGACGTGGCGATCGTCGACGTGCGGATGCCGCCCACCCACACCGACGAGGGGATCGTCGCCGCGGTCGAGGCCCGCCGCCGCCGGCCGGGCCTCGCGGTGCTGGTCCTGTCCGCGTACGTCGAGCAGGCGTTCGCCACCGAGCTGTTCTCGGTCGGCGCCTCCGGGCTCGGCTACCTGCTCAAGGAGCGGGTGGGCCGGGTCGAGGAGTTCCTCGCCGCGCTGCACCGCGTCGCGGACGGTGGCAGCGTGATCGACCCCGAGGTGGTCGGGCAGATGCTCGCCCGCAACCGGCGGCCGGACACCGCGCTGGCCGAGCTGTCGCCGCGTGAGCACGAGGTGCTGGCGCTGATGGCCGAGGGGCTGGGCAACGGCGCGATCGCGGAACGGCTGTTCGTCACCGACGGTGCGGTGCACAAGCACATCCGCAGCATCTTCGCGAAGCTGAGCCTGCCGCCCGACGACCGCGCCGACCGGCGGGTCACCGCCGTGCTGCGCTACCTCGACGGCCGGCGGTAGACGCACGCACGCGCGCCGCCTCGCGAGGAGGCGGCGCGCGTGCGGTGAACCGGGGATCAGCGGCCGGTGCCGCACAGGGCCGCGTCGACGGTGCTGGTGACCGCCTCCAGCATCTCCAGGCTCGTCGGCAGCGCGGTCACCGCGACCACGGCGCTGCGCCCGTCCGTGGTGGACAGGTTGCGCGTCTCGAAGCCCTGGATGTCGCCGCCGTGCCCCCAGGCGTGACCGCCGCAGGGCAGCTCGTGCCGGGCGATGCCCAGGCCGTACTCCCAGACGCCGGTGGGCTCGAAGTCGGGCGCCGGCACGGTACGCGTCAGGGCCGCCTGCTGGGCCGGCTTGAGCAGCCTGCCCGCCAGCAGCGCCTCGAAGAACGTGCGCAGGTCCGACGGCGTCGAGACGAGCTGGCCGGCGGCCCAGCCCAGCGACGGGTCCATCCGGGTCACGTCGATCCACGGCGCGCCCGGTTCCACCGCCACGTATCCGCGCGGCAGCCGGCCGGGCAGGTCCTGCTCGCCGGTCTGCGGCCAGTACGTGTCGCGCAGCCGCAGCGGCTCGATGATCCGCCGGGTGATCTCCTCGCCGACCGGGCGCTGGGTGACCCGCTCGATGATCAGTCCGGCCAGGACGAAGTTGGTGTTGCTGTACTCCCACCTCTCGCCCGGCGGGAAGTGCCGCGACTGGGTGAGCGCCTCGTCCAGCAGCCGGCGCGGATCGAAGTAGTCGCTGCGCCGGTCCACCAGGTCCTGCGCCTCGCCGAACACCACGTCGTCGTAGTCCGGCAGGCCGCTGGTCTGCTGCAACAACTGACGTACGGTGATCCGCCGCCCGTCGTTGCCGTTGGCGCGCACCAAGCCTGGCAGGTAGCGCTCGACGGTGGCGTCCAGGTCGACGCGACCCTCGCCGACGAGCTGGAGGACGACCACGGCGGTGAACGTCTTGGTGTTGCTGCCGATCCGCACCCGGGCGTCGCGGGGGATCGCGGCGCCGGTGCGCAGGTCGCCGACCCCGGCGGTGTAGTCGCGCACCCGGCCGTCGCGGCGTACGGAGGCCAGCGCCCCGGGGAAGCCGTGCTCGGCGACCAGGCCGTCGAGCCGCTGCTGGACCGCGTCGGCGGCCGGACGCCGGGCGTCGGTGGTGGTGGCGGACGCGGCGGGCACACCCAGCGCGGTGACGGTGAGCAGGGCCGCGGCGCCGACGGCGACCGGGAAGGTACGGCGGGTCATGGGAACTCCTCGACGGAGGTGAACGGGTACGGGCTCAAGCCTCGCCAGAACCGGTCCCGCGCTCCATCCCGCCAGCTGCCGAACCGGGGTGGCGCTGGCACTACTTGATCGCTCCCGATGTCGCCGGTTAGGCTCCGCCCAGCGTCGCGTGCCGGTGGCAGACCGTGTCAGGCATGGAGGCGCCGGATCGAAGGGAGCACGACGATGACACTCGTCGTCCCTTCGCCCTCGCCACGTGGCTGAGGGCGAACAGACCAGGCTGGTGGCCTGGAGCCGGGAGATGCGCGCCGTCCACGAGCGGCTGCGCGAGGCGCTGGCGGTGACCCGGCGGGCGCTCGCCGACGGTGAGCCGGCCCGCCCGGCGACACGTGAGCTGCTGGTGTTCTGCCACGGGTTCTGCGCGGCGCTGACCGCGCATCACGAGGGCGAGGACCACAGCCTCTTCCCGGCGATCGCCGCGCGGCATCCGGAGCTGCGCGGCACGCTGGACCGGCTGCGGCAGGACCACTCGATGATCGGGTACCTGCTGACCGGGCTGAGCGCGGCGGTGACCCGCGACGCCCCGCCCGGGGAACTGGCCCGGCACCTGGAGGGCGTGGCGGCGATCATGGAGTCGCACTTCCGGTACGAGGAGCGGCAACTGCTCACCGTGCTGGAGACGCTCTCGCTGGACGCCGACC
>NZ_JBMVFV010000111.1:0-16537 GCF_049538395.1 Micromonospora sp. AB353
CACCTCCTCCTCACCCAACCCCACCAACTGACGCCCACCCACCCAGATCTCCCCCGAGATGGCCGTCCGCTTCACGTTGTGCAGACCCAGGATCGCCAGCGACGTCACACTCTTACCCGACCCGGACTCCCCCACGATCCCCAGCGTGCGACCCCGCTCCACCGCGAACGACACCCCGTCCACGGCCTTGACCACGCCGTCCTCGGTGTCAAACCGCACCCGCAGATCCCTGACCCGCAGGTACGGGTCCTCGCCGCGACGCGGCGCCGGTAGCTCCACCATGTCCGTCTCCTCCTCCTCAGCCCAGCCGGACCCGTGGGTCGATCACCGCGTACAGCACGTCGACGACGATGTTGGCGACCACGATGAACACCGCCGCCAGCAGCACCGTCGCCATCACCACCGGCAGGTTGAGGAACTGCACCGCCTCCACTGTCGCCTTGCCGAGACCCTGGAGGCCGAAGATGGTCTCGGTGATGAACGTGCCGCCGAGGCTGGTGCCGATGTCCAGCCCGGCGATCGTGACGATCGGGGTGATCGCCGCCCGCAGCGCGTGCCGGGTGTGCACCGTCCGGGCCGGCAGGCCCTTCGCCCGCGCGGTACGGACGAAGTCCTCCGACAGCGTCTCCAGCATCTGGGCCCGGGACAGCCGGGCGTACAGCGCCGAGTTGAGGAAACCGAGCGTCATCCAGGGCAGCAGCAGTCCGGTTGCCCAGCGCAGCGGACTCTCGGTCAGCGGCGTGTAGCTGGGGAACGGCAGCAGGCCGGTGGAGTAGACGAGCAGGTAGAGCAGGATCAGCCCGAAGAAGTAGACCTGCATCGACGCCCCGGCCAGGGTGACGCCGATGGCGGCGCGGTCGAACGCCGTACCCCGGCGTAGTGCCGACACCATGCCCAGCGAGACGCCGAGACCGAGCCAGAGCACCGCGCCGCCGAGGACGATGCTGAACGTCACCGGGGCGCGCTGGGCGACGATCTCGGTTACCGGCTGGTTGTTGCGGAACGAGTAGCCGAGGCAGGGCGCCGGGCAGTCCTGCCGGAAGTCGCCCTCGCCGTAGGTCCGGCCGGCGAAGACGCCGCTGACGAAGTCGGCGTACTGCCGGGGCAGCGGCTGGTCGATGCCGAGGCGGCGCTCGACCTGGGCGATGTCCTCGGCCGTGCAGTTCTTGCCACACATCACCTTCGCCGGGCTGCTGGGCACCGCGAAGAACAGACCGAACGTGACAAGGCTGATGACGACCAGGGTCAGGGCGGCGACGAGCAGCCGCCGTACGACGAAACGGAGCACGGGAGCACCTCCCCCGGGGTGGGCGCGGGGGCGGCCGCCGTGACAGCCGCCCCCGCGCGGCTGTCACTTCTTCACGTAGATGCCGTTGAGCGAGATGATCCCGAACGCGTCGCTGAGGAAGGCGTTGCCGACCTTCGAACCGTGCAGCTCGTAGGTGGCGTCGTAGTAGCAGGGCACCACAGGGGCGAACTTGTCCATGATCATGCGGTCGAGCGCCATCCAGCCGGCGTCCTGCTCGGCGGCCGGCAGGTCGCGGACCCGGTCGATCTCCGCGCTCACAGACGGTTCATTGAGGTACGACAGGTTCTGGTTGCCCTCGGCCACGATCTCCCGTCCGTCGTAGACCGGCGGGATGACTGTGGAGCCGGTGGGCCAGTCCGAGCCCCAGCCGGTGAGGTAGAGGTCGTACGGGTTGTCCTTGCGACCGACCTCGTCGTAGTAGCTGCTGTTGTCGATCGGCTTCATCACGATGTCGAAGCCCATGTCGGTGAGGTTCTTGCGCAGCGCCTCGGCCTGCTGGGTGCGCAGCTCCAGGTTGGAGTGGGCGAGGACCAGCTTCGGCCGCTTGCCGGCGAGCAGCTCGGCGGTCTTGGCCTTGTCGCCGGTGACCGGGGCGTTGAACAGGTCGTAGGGGACGAACCCGGCGGTGGTGGGTGACATGAGCGTGGTCGCCGGCGTCCCGGCGGCCTGCCCGCCGAGCACCTTGAGCAGGGCGTCCTTGTCGACCGCATAGTTCAGCGCCCGCCGGACGCTCAGGTCGGTGACCCGCTGGGTGTTGATGCTCAGCACCCAGTTGTACTGCGTCGGACCGCGCACCACCCGGTCGGCGACGCCGGATCCGGTGGTGCGGGGCAGCACCGACGGCGGCACGTCCGACCAGCTCAGCGCCGCCTGGTCGGCCGGCCCGTCGGCGACCAGGCGCTCGGCGATCTGGGCCTGCTCGAGGCCGAACGTCATCCGGATCGCGTCCGGGTACGCGTTGCGGATCGGGTCGGTCGCCGGATCCCAGTTCGGGTTGCGTTCCAGCTCCAGCGACACGTCGCGCTGGTAGGTCTTCACCCGGTACGGCCCGGACGAGAACGGCCGCAGGTCGTAGTTGGCGCGGGTGTCCTTCGCCGCGGGCACCGGCGCGCTGGTGGGCAGCGCCGCCGCGTACGGCAGGTCGCAGTGCGGCTGCGGGAAGGTGAACCGGATGGTCCGGTCGTCGGGGGTGGCGACGCCGTCGGGCACCGGCTTGCCACCGTCGTACGGTCCCTTGTAGGTGGCGTTGTACGCCCCGCCCGGGTAGAGCCACTGCTGGATGTAGTGCGGGCCCTCGTTGAGGTTCGCCGCGAACGACCTGGCGATGCCGTGGGCGACGTCCTTGCTGGACACGGGCGTGCCGTCCTCGTACTTCACGCCGTCGCGGAGGGTGAACTCCCAGACCTTGCAGTCGCCGTCGACGTCCTTGCCGGGGTTGGTGGCCAGGTCGCCCACGAGCAGCAGCTTGCCGGTGCCGTCCTCCTTGTAGCCGTTGAGCGCGCGGTAGAGCAGCCCACCGGCCACCTGCTGCACGTTGACGTAGTTGCGGGCCGGGTCGAGGTGCTCGAAGTCGGCCGGCTGCATCACGGTGAGGGTGCCGCCACGGGTCGCCCCGGCGACGTCCTTCGCCGGGCCCTGGTTGTCGGCGGCCTCGTACGAGATCGAGCCGCTCTGGGTCTTGGTCTTCTGGTCGTCGCCGCCCCCGCCGTCGTCGGTGGTGGGGCTGCAGCCGGCGGCGGCCAGCGCCGCCGCGGCGAGGACACCTGTCAGTGTCCGGGTTCGTGCACGCACGGTGTGCTCCTTCCTGCCCGGCGGCCCCCGCCGGCCGGGCACTGATGGCCGTGGGGACTACCGGGTGGAGCGGGGGTCCAGCGAGTCGCGCAGCGCGTCGCCGAGCAGGTTGAACGCCAGGACCAGCAGGAAGACCGTCAACCCGGGGAACAGGGTGTACCAGGGGTCGCTCGCGACGTAGCCGATGCTGTTGAAGATCATGCGGCCCAGGTCGGGCGTGGGTTCGGTGACGCCGATGTTGACGAACGCCAGCGCCGCCTCGATGGCGATGAACTGCGGCACCATCAGCGAGACGGTGACCAGGATCGGCGCCCAGATGTTCGGCAGCAGTTGCCGCAGCAGGATGTGCGCGGTGCCGGCGCCGGCGGCCCGGGCCGCCTCGACGAACTCCCGCTCGCGCAGCGAGATCACCTGCCCGCGGACCAGCCGCGCGGTGTACGTCCAGCTGAACAGGCCGAAGGTGGCGACGATCAGGGCCACCCGGAAGGCCGGCGACGGCGCCTCCCGGTCGGAGTAGAAGCGGTCCTGGAGGATCGGGATGACCGCGAGGGCGAAGATGAGGAACGGGAACGCCAGCGTGAGGTCGATCAGCCAGTTGACGACGCTGTCGAGCCAGCCTCTGGCCCACCCGGCCAGCACACCCACGGCGACACCGATGCCGGATGCCAGCAGCGCCGAGGCGAACGCGATGAACAGGGACGTCCGCAGGCCGTAGACCAGTTGCATCAGGATGTCCCGCCCGCTGCCCGGTTCGAGCCCGAGCCAATGGTCGGCGCTGATTCCGCCGGCGTACCCGATCGGCATTCCGAAATCGTTCAGACGGTCGGCGAACTTGTCGGTCGGGTCGATTCCGGTGAGCCGTTCCAGCAGTGGCGCGCCGAGCGCGACTAGGGCGGCGACGGCGAGCGTGACGGCGCTGGCGCGGGCCGTACGGTCGCGTTTGAGCCGCATCCAGGCGAGCCGGCCGGGTGACCGGCCGACGAATTCGCCGGGCCGGCCGACAGGGCCGGGAACGGCCTCGACATCGGGGCCGGGAGCGGCGGGTGGGTACGACAGTTCGCTCATGAGCAGTCCTCCCGACGGGGACGAAAACGCCCTGCCACCCGACGGTAATGCGCTATGAGGCGCTCAAAAGAATCGTTCCGGTAACGGCTGTTCCGGTTGTCGTGCATTGACAACGATCCGGCGTACGGAATGCATCGGCGCAATAACGGCTCGATTCGGTTGTCAGCCTTTCAGGTGGCCGTTCCGCGAATTCGGAATGCGTTGCCGCAAGGCACTCGGGCGGTTGTCAGCCGTTCGGGCATTCCCGTGCGCCGATGTCACACCGACCGGACAGCAGGGTCGACTGGTGTAACACTTCGTGACTCTTCGCGTTCACACCGTCCACCTAGGGTTCTCGGCGGTCCGGTTCGCACGACGTGCCGGGCCGTCCACCGGCCCTCACCCGGGGCCCCGACGGAAGGACCACCCATGCCCTTCGCCCGACGTACCGCCGCTGCGGCCCTGGTCGCCGCGCTCGGCGGCCTCGCCGCGCCGGCCTCCCCCGCGCAGGCCGCGCCGCGCCCCGGCCCGGAGACCCCCTCGGTGCTGCTGCTCACCGTCGACGACGGCGCCGGCCCGCGCGCTACGGTGCTGACCTGCGGGCCCACCGGCGGCCTGCACCCCGACCCGATCACCGCCTGCCGGCTCGTCGCCCGCGTCGACGGCGACCTGGACGCGCTCGACGTGGACGGCGCGCCGTGCACGTCCCAGTACGACCCGGTGACCGCGCGTGCCGTGGGCGTCTGGCAGACCCGCCGGGTCTCCTACACCCGGACGTTCACCAACGCCTGCCTGATGCAGCGCACCACCGCCTCCCTCTTCACCTTCTGACCCCGCCCCCCACCTCGTCGCGTTGATCATGAGGTTGGCGGCGGTTCCGGTCCGTTTTGTCGCCGTCAACCTCATGATCGACGGGGTGGGGCGGGAGGTGGGCGGGTGGAGTGGGGACAATGGCTGCCGTGTCGGGAGGAGGACGGGTGGGTGGCGGGCGGGAGTTGCGGGCGGACTGCTCGCGTTGCGCCGGGGTGTGCTGCGTCGCTCCCGCGTTCACCGCGTCCGCCGACTTCGCCATCGACAAGCCCGCCGGGCGGCCCTGCCCGAACCTGAGCGCCGACTTCCGCTGCGGCATCCACACCAAGCTGCGGCAACGCGGCTTCCCCGGCTGCACCGTGTTCGACTGCTTCGGCGCCGGTCAGCACCTCACGCAGCACACGTTCGCCGGCCGCGACTGGCGGGCCGACCCGGCCACCGCACAGCGCATGTTCGACAGCTTCGCCGTGCTGCGGCCACTGCACGAACTGCTGTGGTACCTGACCGAGGCGGTACGCCTGACCCCGCCCGGCCCGCTGCGCGACGAGCTGACCGCCGCGCTCGACGAGACCGGCCGGCTCACCGACGGCACCCCCGACGACCTGCTCGCCCTCGACGTCGACGCGCACCGGGACCGGGCCAACCGGCTGCTGTCCCGCGCCGCCGACCAGGCCCGCGCCGGGCGGGCCGGCCTGGACCGCCGGGGCGCGACGCTGATCGGGGTGGACCTGCGCCGTACCCCGCTGACCGGGGCGAACCTGCGCGGCGCCTGCCTGATCGGCGCCGACCTGCGGGGCGTACGCCTCGGCGCCGCCGACCTGACCGGCGCGGACCTGCGCGGGGCCGACCTGCGCGGCGCGGACCTCGGCGAGTGCCTGTTCACGCACCAGTCACAGCTCGACGCCGCCCGCGGCGACCACCGCACGGTCCTGCCGCCGGGCCTACGCCGCCCGTCCCACTGGTCCCTGACCCTGACCCCGACACACCCCCAGCCCCGCCGGCGCCACCCCCGCCCCCGACCCCGGCGGTGATCAAGGAGTTCGGGTCCGGTTCGGGACACGAACTCCTTGATCACCGCGAGATGGGGCGGGCGCGGGGCCGGGTTTGGTGGGGGTGGGGTGGGGTAGGCGGTGCGGACGACTGTTGGCCGACGGGAGGGGCCCCGGTGGGATATCGGGCACGCGACGGTGCGGAGCCGGTCGACCCGGCGCACGCCGAGGACGAGGCCGGGCAGGTGCCGCTGGTGCAGACGGCCGCGGACACCGACGTGCCGGCGCCCGCTCCCGGTGCGCCGAAACCGGACGAGGTGACCGAGGACGACGGATCCGGCATGGCGGGCGGCGCCTCCGGGAGCAGCTCGGGCGGCTCCTCGATGCCGACCCACCCGGACGCGGCCCGCGGGCGGGACGCCGCCCGCTGAACGTTTGCCGTCACCCGCTGCGGGCAGGAGTGCGACATGACCAGTGAAGAGTCCTTCGGCCGCGCGGCCGGCGACGAACCCGACGGCGCGACCGCGTACGAGGCGTCCCTGCGCCCGCCGGGCGAATCCCTGCACACCACCGACGACACCGGTGACGACTTCGCCGACCTGCCCGCCGAGGACCGGCGCTCGGCACGCGAGGTCAGCCGCGCCGGTTACGACGTCGAGGCGGTCTCCGGCACCGGCGACCCGTCCGAGGAGCCGGAGGAGATCGAAGAGGGCCGGCCGCTGCGCTGACGCGCGCGCGGGGTGGCGGCCAGGCCGGCGCCCCGCGCCTCGGTCATGCCCCGGTTCGCCAGCGCGTCCGCGCGCTCGTTCTCCGGGTGCCCGTTGTGGCCCTTCACCCACAGCCACGTCACGTCGTGCCGGGCGCAGGCCGCCTCCAGCGCCTGCCACAGGTCGGCGTTCTTCACCGGCTGCTTCGCGGCGGTCAGCCAGCCGTTGCGCTTCCACGCGTTCAGCCAGCCGGTGATGCCGTTGCGCACGTACGTGCTGTCGGTGTGCAGCCGTACCGTGACCGGGCGGGTCAGGCTCTCCAGCGCCCGGATCGCGGCGGTCAGCTCCATCCGGTTGTTGGTGGTCGGGGTGGCCTCGCCGCCGCACAGTTCCCGCTCGTGCCCGCCCCAGCGCAGCACCGCGCCCCACCCGCCGGGCCCGGGATTGCCGCTGCACGCGCCGTCGGTCCAGATCTCCACGACCCGGCCGGTCTCCGCCTCCGCCATGCCCGGCAACCTACCGGGTACGCGAGCACGCGGGACCACCCGACCCGCCGTGCCCGGCTAGCGTGCCGGTATGACCGCTCCCCCGGACTTCGCCACGCTCTGCAACTTCCGTGACCTCGGCGGCTGGCGGACCGGCGACGGCCGCACCGTCGCCCGGGGCCGCCTCTACCGCTCCGACTCACTGGCCAAGCTCGCCGGTGAGGATCTGGCACGGTTCGCGGCGCTCGGCGTCCGCACCGTGATCGACCTGCGCTACCCGTGGGAGATCGCCGACCGCGGCCGGGCCCCGGAGAGCCTCGGCGTCACCTGGCACAACCTGAGCATCGAGCACCGGCCGTACGTGCAGGCCGACATCGACCCCGGCGTGGACCCGTGGCGCTACCTGGCCGACCGGTACGCCGAGGTGGCCGAGGACGGCGTGGCCGAGCTGCGCCGGGCGATCGAGGTGATCGCGGACGGCGAGCACCCGCTGGTGTTCCACTGCGCGTCCGGGAAGGACCGCACCGGGCTGCTCGCCGCGCTGGTGCTGTCAGTGCTCGGCGTCGACGACGACCAGATCGCGGCGGACTTCGCGCTCACCGAGCACGCCACCGACCGCCTGGTGGCCGAGTGGCGGGACCGCAACGGCGGCGCGACGCCCGGCTGGCCCGCGTACGGGCGGGCGCCGGCCGAGATCATCCGGCTGGTGCTGGCCGAGCTGCGGGCCGCACACGGTTCGGTGCACGGGTACGTGACCGGCCGGCTCGGTGTCGGCGAGGAGACGATCGACGCGCTGCGCGCCCGGCTGCTCACCGGTGACACGAACCCGCTGCCCACCCAGGGCACCACCGGCAGTACGCCGACGCCGGCCGCCCGGTAGAGCACCGCCCGCCGCCGCCGGCCCCACGAAAACCGGACGACGCCGATACGGCGGTCTGGCACGCTGCGGGATCGTGGACACGCGGTGGGACGGCCTGCGGGCCGAGGTACGGGCGACGATCGACGAGCTGGTCTCCTCCGGCCGGGAGACAGGTGTGCAGGTGGCCGCGTACCTGGACGGGGTCGCGATCGTCACCGAACAGGCCGGGCTCGCCGACACCACCACCGGCCGGCCGATGACCGCCGGCACGCCCGTGCACGCGGTCTCCACCGGCAAGGGACTCACCGCCACAGTGGTACACGTGCTGGCCGAGCGGGGACGGCTCGACTACGACCGGCCGCTCGCCGCCGTGTGGCCGGAGTTCGCCCGGCACGGCAAGGACGGCATCACGCTGCGGCACGTGCTCACCCACACCGCCGGCCTGCCCGCGCTGCCCGCCGACGTCACACCCGAGGACTTCACCGACTGGACGCGCATGTGCGAGCTGCTGGCCGGCGCGCGGCCGCTGTGGGCACCCGGCGAACGGCTGGCGTACCACGCCTGGACGTGGGGCTGGCTGGTCGGCGAGGTGGTGCGGCGGGTCACCGGCGCCCCGGTGTCGCGGGTGCTCGCCGAGGAGGTGGCCGGGCCGCTCGGCGTGGACCGGGAACTGTTCCTCGGCGTACCGGAGGCGGACCTGCCCCGGCTGGCGCGGCTGGAGGACGCCGGCCTGTCCGCGCTGATGACCTGGGCCGGGGCCAACCTGCCGCACTTCGACGCGGTCGCGCCACCCGGCGTACGGCCGGACACCGTCATCGGCTCCCGCCCCGACGTGCTGCGCGCCGACGTGCCGTCGGTCGGCACGATGAGCGCCCGCGCGGTGGCCCGGATGTACGCGGCGCTGCTCGGCCCGGTCGACGGGGTACGGCTGATCTCCGCCGAGCGGATGCGGGAGGTGTCCGCCCCAGCGGTACGCGCACAGGAGTGGGTGTTCGGGCAGGAGAGCACGTTCGGGCTCGGGTACGCGGTCGACGACGACGGATCGTTCGGCACCGCCGGTAGCGGCGGCAGCCTCGCGTTCGCGTACCCGGACCTGGGGTTGACCGTGGCGGCGGTGCGCAACCGGCTCGGCGCGGGCGACGGCGACCCGATGGAGCACCTGCGGACGCTGGTGCGCGACCGCGTCACCGAGGCGACCGGCCACCGAGGCTAGCGGCGCAGGCGGGCCCGCAGCCGCCCGGCCGCGTCGCCGAGCACCGCGCCGGTCATCGGCAGCAGCGGGCTGGACCGCATCACCGCCAGGTCCTCGGCCGGTCTGGTCACGCCGTCGAGGAACCGCAGCACCCGCTCCGGCGGGTTGCGATCGAACAGCCGCTCGAAGAACTCCACCCCGCCGACGTGCCCCCGGTCCAGCGCGCGCAGCGCCACCGCGTCCATCCACAGGTGCCGGCCCGGATACGCGGGCGCCGGCACCGGTGGACGGCCGGCGGCGAGCGCCAGTGCGACCTGGTCGGCCTGGCGCAGCATCGCGGAGAACGTGAATCCGGTCGACGGACGGGTCGCCCCACCGGCGGTGCCCAGCCGCACCACCCGAGGGCTCGGGCGGGACTCGAACGGGCCGTCGGTCATCGGGATCACGCCGTCCTCGACCTCCCGCACCCGCAGCGCGGTCAGGTCCAGCCCGAGCAGGTCGGCGTACCCGCGCAGCGCCGCGTCGTAGCCCGCGTCGTCGAGCAGGGCCGGGCCGAACTCGGTGTACTCGACCAGCGCGAACCGGTCGTCGACGGGCAGCACGTACCCGAACGAGACGCCGCGCTGCGGCTGCGGCGTGCGGAAGTCCATCAGTACCGCCCGCTGCGGATCGAACGTCGGCCGGTCGGCGGACAGCCACCAGCCACGGAAGTGCTGCAGCCAACTGGTCCGCCCCGGCCGCCCCGGCCGCCGGGGCCGCGAGTCGAGCACCCACCCGGCCCGCACCAGGTCCCGGCCGTGCGGGTCGCGGACCGTGACCCGCTCACCGTCGTCGCGCAACTCCCCCGCCGGGGCGCTGATCCGGACCGCGTCCAGCCGCCGCTCCGCCGCGGCAGCCCGGTCGTAGACCGGGGCGGAGCGGAGCATGGCGTACCGCAGGGGGTCGAGCGTGAGGACGCGGCGGCCGGCCGGCGTGACCACGTCGACCTGCGACCAGCTCGCGCTCAGCAGCGGGTCGAGGTCGTCGCCGGGCAGGCCCCAGAACGCCCAGGTGCGGTCCTGGCCGCGCTTGTGCACCGGGTCGACCACCGCGACCCGCAGCCCGGTCACGTCGTGGCGGTCCAGCGCGGCCAGGACCAGGGACGCGGCGCCGCCGCCGCCGACCAGCGCGAGGTCGACGTCGACCGGGAAGGAAGCGTGCATCCGGCCACGCTGCCACATCGGCGCAGGCGGCCATCGGCCGACCCGCGCTCAGGCCACCGGCGCGGGCTTCTGCGGGGCCGGGTCGGCGTAGGCGGCGGCCACCGTCGCCCGGTCGAAGACCCGCCACGTCGCGGCGATCACCGCGACCGCCACCACGAAACCCACCCAGTACGGCGCGGTGATCCCGAACCGGGCCGCCACCACGCCGCCGAGCAGCGCGCCGACACAGTTGCCACCCGCCGCGACGAACAACGTGGTGCTGCCGACCCGGCCCATCAACTCCGGCGGGGTGAGCCGCTGCCGCAGCGAGTTCGCCACGATGTTCCACAACGCGCTGTGCGCCCCGAACGCGAACAGCGCGAACCCGACCACGGCCGCGCTGCGGGACGCCGCGAGCGCCAGGTGCAGTCCCGCCTCGATCAGCAACCCGGTCCGCACCGTCCAGGTGGGCGTGATCGCGGCGATCAGCCGGTCCCCCACCAGCGAGCCGAGCACCCCGCCCACGGCCATGCAGGTGAACAACGCGCCGTAGCCGACCGAGCCGAGGCCCAGCCGCTCGGTGGCGAGCAGCACCAGCACCGCCACCGCTGCGGTGAGCGTGACGTTGAGCAGGCCGATCAGCACGGTCATGGTGCGCAGCAGCCGCTGCCGCCACAGCCAGCGGAACCCCTCCGCGACCTCCGCCCGCACCGAGCGCCGCCCGTCCGGCGCCGCCCCGCCCCGGTACGTCCCGGCGAGCAGTCCGACCAGCACGGCGCTGAGCGCGTACGTGCCGGCGTTGAGGGCGAACGGCAGCGACGCCGCCAGCACGAACAGGAACCCGCCGAGCGGGCCGGCGATCATGTTCTGCATCACCTGGGTGCCGCCGCCCAGCCACCCGTTGGCGCGTTCCAGCAGGGAGCGCGGCACCACCGCCGGCAGCACCGCCTGCGCGGCGGTCCGGAACACCACCTCGCCGGTGTTCACCACGAACAGCACCGCGTAGAGCAGCGCGATCCCGGCCCGGTCGGCCAGCATCGCCGCGGCGAGCACCGCGAGCGCGCCGACGCGTACCCAGTCGATGAGCACCATCAGCCGCCGCCGGTCCACCCGGTCCGCGAGTACGCCGCCGGGTAGCGCGAACAGCAGCCACGGCAGCCACGACACCGCCGCCCCGGCCGACACCACCAGCGGATCGTCGGTGATCGACGCCACGTACAGCGGCGCGGCCACCGTCGCCGTCCCACTTCCCAGTGCGGACAGCGTGCTCGCCGTCCACAGTCGGGCGAAGCGCCCGCCGAGCCGTTCCCCCGTCACGGCGAGGCAACCTACCAGCGGCGACGCGCGCCGCCGACCGGTTTATCCGGGGCGGCGGCTGTTGAGGCGGGCCGCCTGCCGGTGCAGGTGGTCGCGTTCGGCCAGGCTGGACGCCCGGCGGGCCGCCTCCGCGTACAGGCGCGCCGCCGTGTCCGGGTCGCCGTCGCGTTCGTGCAGGTACGCGGCCACCGCCGTGTACCGGGGCAAGGTGTCGTCGAGCGCCGCGAGCGCCGCCAGCCCGGCGCGCGGGCCGTCCGCCTCGCCGACCGCCACCGCCCGGTTGAGCCGGGCGATCGGGCTGCCGGTCAGGCGCACCAGTTCGTCGTACCACTCGACGATCTGCACCCAGTCGGTCTCCGCCGCGGTGGGCGCGTCGGCGTGCAGCGCCGCGATCGCGGCCTGGGCCTGGAACTCGCCCAGCCGGTCCCGGGACAGGGCGGTCTGGAGGATGCCCACGCCCTCGGCGATCAGCGTGGTGTCCCACCGGCTGCGGTCCTGCTCGGCCAGCGGCACCAGGCTGCCGTCCGGCGCGGTACGCCCGGCCCGGCGGGCGTGGTGCAGCAGCATGAGCGCGAGCAGCCCGGCCACCTCGGGGTGGTCGATCGCGGCGGCGAGCTGCCGGGTGAGCCGGATCGCCTCGGCCGCCAGGTCCACGTCGCCGGAGTAGCCCTCGTTGAACACCAGGTACAGCACCCGCAGCACGGTGGCGACGTCACCGGCCCGATCGAAGCGGACGCCGGACACGGTGCGCTTGGCCCGGCTGATCCGCTGCGCCATGGTGGCCTCCGGCACCAGGTACGCCTGCGCGATCTGCCGGGTGGTGAGCCCGCCGACGGCGCGCAGCGTCAACGCGACGGCCGACGACGGGCTCAGCGACGGATGGGCGCAGAGGAAGTAGAGCCGCAGCGTGTCGTCCACCGCCGGCACCGGCCCGGGCGGCGGCTCCTCGTCCACGAGATCCTCACGCCGGCGCCGGGCGGCGTCGGCGCGGACCACGTCCAGGAACCGCCGCCACGCCACGGTGACCAGCCAGCCGCGCGGATCGCGGGGCATGTCGTCCGGCCAGACGCGCAGCGCCTCGATCAGCGCGTCCTGCACGGCGTCCTCGGCCGCCGCGAAGTCGGCTCCGCGGCGGACGAGGACACCGAGCACGCCCGGGATGAGGCTGCGGAGTGCGACCTCGTCCATCGGACGGATCACTCGGTGATGGTGGGCGGCGCGGTCAGGAACGGGCGCAGCTCCAGCCACTCGTGGATCGGCTTGCCGCCCTGCCCCGGCGCGGCCGACAGCTCGGCGGCGAGTTCGAGGGCCCGCTCGTAGCTGTCCACGTCGATCACCATCCAGCCGGCGATGAGGTCCTTCGTCTCGGCGAACGGCCCGTCGGTGACCGGCGGGCGTCCCTCGCCGTCGTAGCGGACGAAGGTGCCCTCCGGGGCGAGCGCCTGGCCGTCGACGTACTCACCGCTCTCCTGCAGCCGCGCCGCGAACTCCTGCATGTAGTGCACGTGCGCGGAGATCTCCTCCGGCGTCCACTTGTCGATCATCGGCATGTCGGTGATCGGGGTCGGGCCGCCGCGGTAGTGCTTCAGGAGCAGGTACTTCATGAGTGTCTCCTCGTGGAGGGTGCGACCCATTCTGGCCGCGTTCACTCCGGGGACGAAGCCGCCCGTCCGTTCTCGACATCACTGGCGAAGGACTTTTCGGGCGTCACATCGCGTCCGCCGTCCTAGGAGGCTAGTTCTGACGGGTCCGGACCGCCTGCCCCCGTCGCGGCGGTCCGGACCCCTCAGCGGATCGCCGCGCGTCAGCGGGTGGCGGTCCGGCGCAGGCCGGTGATCAGCACCGCGCCCGCGACCAGGTGCAGCGCCACGAGCGTCAGCGTCGCCCCGCTCCCCGCTCCCCCGCCCAGCGGCCCGAGCAGGGACACCAGCAGCACCAGGCCCGCGACCACCGTCCAGGCCGTCCGGGCGCGGGCGGTGAGCCGTTCCAGCAGGGCCAGCAGAGCCCAGCCGGCCAGCCCGGCGAGGAGCGTGCTCACCACCACTGCCACCGGCGTCACCCGCTGGTCCGTGGAGCCGCTGCGCGCGATCAGCTCCACCCCCGCGACCGGTACCGCGACCACCCAGCCCAGCAGCGCGGCGGCGGTCGCCGCGACCACCGTGAGCAGGCGGTCCCGGCGGCGGTTCGGGCGGGCGGCGACGGTCGGGATCGTGGTCTCCATCGGTGACTCCTCCACATCGGGACGACTGCCGGAAACGCTAGGTCCGGCGGGCCGCCACGCGGATCGGGCCGCGGAGCGGTTCCCGGCTCCGTCGGCGGAACGACCAGCGGCCCGGATCTCCGTCCGGCGACCGATGAGAAGCGGTGGACCGGCGGCCTAGCATCCGGACATGAGGTGCGCGTCCCGGTCCCGGTTCCTGCTGCTGCTCGACGGCGGCATCGCCACCGCGAGCCTCGCCGTCTGCCTGCTCGCGCTGCTGGCCTCCGACGCCGGCCCGGACACGACCGGCGCGACCGCCGTCGCGGTCGGCCTCGCCGTGGCGCAGGCGAGCTGTCTGCTGTGGATCCGACGCCACCCGGGGTACGCCCTCGGCGTCGCCGCGCTGGCCGGCGTCGGCCTGGAGGCGCTCTGCCCGCAGCTCGGCTGGCTCGGCCTGGTCGCCATCCCGATGGCGTACACGGCCCGGCTGCGCCCGCCCCGGTACTCGCTCGTCGCACTCGGGCTGCTGCTGGCGCCCACGCCGTGGAAGCTGGTCACCGGCGGCTGGCGGGACCTGCTGCTGGCGGTGACCGCGCTGACCCTGAGCTGGACGCTCGGCGAACTGCAACGGGGCCAGGCGCAACGGCGCTGCGCGTGGGAACGGCAGGTGCTGGCGGCCGAGCGGGAACGCATCTCCCGGGAACTGCACGACGTGGTGGCGCACCACGTCGCGGTCATCGCGGTGCAGGCCGCCGCCGCCGAGGACGTGTTCGACGAGCACCCGGCGCAGGCCCGCGCCGCGCTCGCCGCGATCGACACGGCGGCCCGGTCGGCGCTGACCGAACTGCGGGCCATGCTGCACGCGCTCGCCGTCGACGACGGGTCCGCGCAGGGCGGGCCGCAGCCGGGGCTGGCGCAGCTCGACGCGCTCGCCGACGCGGTACGGGCGGTCGGCCTGCCGGTGACGCTGCACCGGGAGGGCGACGGCGAGGCGCTACCCGGCGGGGTGCAGCTGTCGGCGTACCGGATCGTGCAGGAGTCGCTGACGAACGCGCTGCGCCACGGGCACGCCACCCGCGCCGACGTGGACGTCCACTACCGCGACGGCGTACTGCGGCTGGAGGTCGTCAACGACGGTCCGGCGCCCGCCCGCCGGCCCGGTACGCCCACCGGGCGCGGCATCGTCGGCATGCGGGAACGGGCCCGGCTGCTCGGCGGCACACTCGACGCCGGCCCGCTGCCGGCCGGCGGATTCCGGGTCCACGCGCGACTGCCGGTCGGAGCGGGCCGATGACCGTACGGGTGGTGGTCGCCGACGACCAGGAGCTGATCCGCGCCGGGCTGCGCACCGTCCTCGACGCGCGGCCCGACCTGAGCGTGGTCGGCGAGGCCGCCGACGGCGTCGAGGCGGTCGCGGTGGCGACGCGGACGAGGCCGGACGTGGTGCTGATGGACGTGCGGATGCCCCGGCGCGACGGCATCGCCGCCACCCGGGACCTGGTGGCCGCCGGCAACCCGGCCCGGGTGGTCATGCTGACCACGTTCGACCTGGACGAACACGTCTACGCGGCGTTGCGCGCCGGGGCCAGCGCGTTCCTGCTCAAGGACACCCGCCCGGCCGACCTCGCCGAGGCGGTACGCGTGGTGGCCCGCGGCGAGGCCCTGCTCGCGCCCACCGTGACCCGGCGGCTGCTGGACCGGTACGCCGACCGGCTGCCCGCGCCCGCGCCCGCGCCCACCGCCGACGCGCTCGCCGTGCTGACCGCCCGCGAGCGGGAGGTGCTGACACTCACCGCGCGGGCACTGTCCAATGCGGAGATCGCTGCCCGGCTGCACCTGAGCACCGCCACCGTGAAGACCCACGTCTCGGCGATCCTCACCAAGCTGGGCCTGCGGGACCGGATCCAGGCGGTGGTGCTCGCGTACGACACCGGACTGGTCCGGCCGGAGCCACCGGTCCGGTAGCCGCCGAACCGGACAGCGGACCCAGACGTGCCGAACCGGGACGGCACGCCGCCCGGCCTGGCCCGGCATGTCCGGCGTCTCGTGGCGGCAGGGAGCACACCGGACGGCAACGAAGATTTCTCAATTACCCCCAGTGACCGCCGTAACCCTCCTAGTGTTGGCCACACCGGTGCTCGTCACGGAGTTGGCCACCCGAACGACGTCCCACGCCTACAGCGGACGAAAAGTGAGGGAAGACGCGGATGAAGGCACAGTCATTTCTCGGATCGGCGGCGTTCGGCGTGGGCCTCGGCGCACTGCTGCTCCCGGCCGCCGCGCTGGCGGACACCAGAGTCTCACCCGCCACCACCCCGGTCGGCGGCACCGTCGTGCTGACCACGACGTGCAACCCGAACGCCGGTGACGCGATCTTCCGGGTCACCGGCCCGGACCGTGACCAGAACGTCCGGTCCACCACTGCCGCCGCCGGCGGTGGCCTGAGCGCCGAACTGTTCACCGCCGGGTTCACGCTCGGCACGTACACCGTCGCCACCACCTGCGGCGACGGCAGCGACGGCGGCAGCGCCACGTTCACCGTCACCCCGATCGGCGGCGCGCAGGCCGGTGGCGGCGGACACGACGGCGACACCGGAGTGCTGATCGCCGGTGGCGTGCTGGCCGCCGGTGCGCTCGCCGGAGGCGCGTACGC
>NZ_JBMVFV010000112.1:0-15592 GCF_049538395.1 Micromonospora sp. AB353
TCTGCCCGGGCACCGCCCGGAGCGCGCCGGGCTGCCCGGGCACCGTGTCGCGGAGATCGGTCCGGTCCGGCGGGACGGGCGCCGGTCGGGCCCCTCCACCCGACCGGCGCGACCGTCCCGCCCCGAGCGGGCAGACCTCCCGCTCGCCGGCGCCCCGGGACGGGACGCCGGTCTCCGCTCCCGGCACACGGCCGGCAGCGGTGTCCTTCGCGGCGCGCAGGCGGCGGGCGAAATCCGCCCGTACCGCACGGGACAGCCGCAGCGCGGCCACCCGCGCCACCAGCGCGTCGACTGCCCAGCCGCCCGCAGCGACCGGGCACACCAGCCCCGCCGCGGCCAGCGCCCGCAGCACCGGTTCGGCCCGGCCGGCGGGCCAGCCGAGCATCGTCTCCACCTCGGCGGCTCCGGCCGGACCGCCGGAAGCGGCGGCGGCCAGCAGCACCGCCCGGCGCGTACCGTCGAGCCGGTCCAGCCGGGCGTCCACCAGGCGGCGCGCGGCGGCGGGTACACCGGACGGTTCCCCGCCCGCGTACGCCGTCGCGACCGCCGGGTTGCCGCCGACGAGCGCCACCAGCCGCGCGGCGAGCGCGGCCGGACGCCCGGCCCGGTCGAGCAGGTGCCGCAGCAGCCGCCCGGTGTCCAGCGGGCCGAGTGGTTCCAGCGGGATCCGTCGCGCCGGCGCGGGCAGCGGGTCGGCCGAGCCGGATCCGCAGGTGGTGACCACCGCCAGCGGCAGTCCCCGCTCACCCGCCGCCACGTGGAGCTGGTGCAGGAACCGGCGCAGCGCCGGGGCGGCCCGGTCCAGGTCGTCCACCGCGACCACCACCGGCGCCTCGGCGGCCAGGCCGAGCAGCGCCTCGCGGCAGGCGACCACGGCGCGCTGCGCCACCGTGTCGTCGTCCGGCGCGGCGAGGAACGCCGCCAGCACGCCACCCGGGCCGTCCACACCCGCCGCGTCCGGCCGGGGCCGTACCAGGTCGGCCAGGGGCGCCAGCTCCCCGCACGGGTACGGCGGGCAGGCCGTCACCCGCCGGCGCACCGGCACGCCGTCCACGCTCGACACGGCGCGGGTCACCTCGTGCAGCAGCCGGCTGCGGCCACTTCCCGGCGGGCCGACCAGTGAGATCCAGCGGGGACGCCGCTCACGCAGGGCCCGGGTCACCTCGTCGGCCGCGCCCGCCAGCTCCCGGCGGCGGCCCACGAGCGGGACGCGGTGCCGGGCCGGCCGGCTCCCGGCGGGCCCGGTCACCCGCCACACGTCCAGCGGAAGTGTCTTGCCGGCGAGCGTCAGGGTGGCGAGTGGACGCTGCTCGACCAGGCCGGCCACCGCGTCCCGGGTGACCGGGCAGACCACGACCCCGCCGGGCGGCGCGTGCTCCTGGAGACGGGCCGCCGTGGTGATCACCGCGCCGCTCGCCGCGCCGTGGCCGCCGTCGCGGACCCCGGCCAGGTCCAGCAGCACCTCGCCGGTCGCCACGCCGACCCGCACGCTCAGCCGGACGCCGGCCGGGCGCCGCCGCGCCAGCGCGGCCTGGATGTCCAGCCCGGCCCGCACCGCCCGGTACGCGTCGAGACCGTCCGAACCGGACGCGCCGAACAGCGCCATCACCGCGTCGCCGACGTACTTCTCCACCACCCCCCGCCAGCGGCGCAGCACCGAGGCGACGGTGCCGAAGTAGGCGCGCTGCAAGGCGCGGACGTCCTCCGGGTCGAGCCGCTCGACCAGCCGGGTCGAGCCGACGATGTCGACGAAGAGGACGGTCACGATCCGTCGTTCCTCGGGCACCGGCCGGCACGCCGCGATGACGGCTTCCCGACTCCCCACGGGCGTGGTGATCAACATCGCACCCACCCTTTCCCCGATAGCGGTGCCCGACGACCTCCGCAGACTTTCACCACCGGGTTCTCGGGGGATCTGTAGGACGACGTATGTCGGGCACCCGCAACCATTAGTCGTGTAGTCGACGCGAGAGGTACGAGTCCGGCCCGGAGGCCGTAGAACGGTGCGGGGACCTGTGACTAGGCTGCTTTCCATGGCCAGCGACGTGGACACTGCACCGCTCGTCGGCCGTACCGGGACCATGGCGACGCTGCGGTCGGCGCTCTACGACGACCTGCGGCCCGGGCAGACCGGCGCGGTGTTCCTCACCGGAGAGAGCGGAGTGGGCAAGACCCGCCTGCTGACCGAGGTCGGCGAGCAGCTGCGGCAGGCCGGCGCGCTGGTGCTCACCGGCACCTGCCTCGACATCGGAGACGCCTCGCCGCTGCACCCGGTACGGCAGGCGCTGCGCCGGCTCGAGGCCGAGCAGTCCGAGGCGCGCACCACCTCGGCGATCCGCGGGGTGCTGCAGGTCTTCGACGAGGAGACCCCCGGCCCGGACGGCGCCGGTGCGCTGCTGGAACGCGTCGCGCAGGGCCTGCACGTGGTGGCCGGCGGACGGCCGCTGGTGCTCGTCCTCGACGATCTGCAGTGGGTCGACCGCAGCACCCGCCAGCTCCTGCTCTACCTGCTGGCCGGCCTCGGCGACCTTCAGCTCTCCGTCCTGGCGGCGATCCGGGCCGAGTCGCTGCGCGGCGCGCACCCGCTGCGCCGGGTGCTCACCGAGCTGCGCCGGCTGCGTTCGGTACGGGTGATCGACCTGCTGCCGCTGGACCGGTCCGCCACCGACGAGCTGGCCGCCGCCGTGGTCGGCGCGCCGCTGCCGCCGGAGGCCGCCGACCAGCTCTGGCAGCGCAGCGGCGGCAACCCGTTCGTGGTGGAGGAACTGGCCCGCGACCGGCGCGACGGCCGCGACGGTCTCTCCGACACGCTGCGCGAGGTGTTCCTCGACCGGGTCGACGCGCTGCCGCAGCCGGCGCACGCGGTGGTGCACGCGGTGGCGGTCGGCGTCGAACCGGTCGAGCACTGGCTGCTGGCCCAGGTGGTGCGCCTGCCGGAGGACGAGCTGCTGGACGCGGTCCGGGAGGCGGTCGCGCACCGGCTGCTGGTCGGCGCCGACGACGGCTACCGGCTGCGGCACCGGCTGGTCGCCGAGGTCCTGGCCCACGAACTGCTGCCCGCCGAGCGGGCCGCGCTGCACCGCCGCTACGCCGAGGCGCTCACCGCCGTACCGGCCGAGCTGCACCAGGCCCGGCTGGCCCACCACTGGCGGCACGCCGGGGAGCCGGGCCGGGCGCTGCCCGCCGCGATGGCCGCGGCCCGCGAGGCGGAACGGCTGCACGGGTACGCCGAGGCGCACCGCCACTGGTCCGCCGCGCTGACCCTGGCCACCGAGCCGGCCGCCGTCCTGCCCGACGGGGCACGGCCCGAGCCGGTCGAGGTGGACCGGGCCGAGCTGCTCAGCCACGCCGCCGAGGCCGCGCACCACAGCGGTGAGCACGCCCGCGCCCTGACGCTGCTGGAGGAGCTGGCCGACGACCCGTCCGGCCCGCCGGTCTGCGCGCTGCGCATCCGCCGGGCCCGTTACCTGGCCGCGGCCGGCCGGTCCGCCCCCGCCGAGCAGGAGTACCGGCAGGTGCTGGACTCGCCCGACTGCACGCCGCGGGAGCGGTGCACGGCCGCCGCCCGGCTGGCCGAGCTGCTGCTGCACCTGGGTCGCTACGCCGAGGCCGGTGACCAGGCCCGGGAGGCCCTCGCGCTCGCCGCCGACGTGCCCGGCACCACCTCCGAGGTGGTGATGGCCAGCGCCGCGCTCGGGTTCAGCGAGGCGTTCCTGGAGGATCCGGCCGCCGGGCTGGCGGTGATGCGCCGGGCGCTGGACACCGCCGAACGGTCCGGCCGGCCGGAGGACGTGGCCTGCGCGTACCTGCACCTGGCCGAGCTGCTCACCGGGCCGCTGAACATCCTCGAGGAGGGGGTGGTGGTGGCCCGCCGGGGCGCCGACCGGGTCGCCGAGCTGGGGCTCGGCCGCACCTGGGAGACCCGGCTGCTGGCGGTGGCGACGAACGGGCTGTTCCGGGTGGGGCAGTGGGCCGAGGCGGAGAAGGTGGTCGCCGCCGCGCTGCGGCACCGTCCCTCCGGGGCCGACGCGGTCGAGTTGCTGCTGGCCCGGTGCCGGCTCTCCGTCGGGTACGGCGACGTCGAGGCGTCCGACCGCGACCTGGAGGCGGTGGCGACGGTGCTGGCCGGCGGCGGCGCCCGGCACGTACTGCCGATGCTCATCCTGCGCGCCGGCCTGGCCATGTGGCAGGGCCGGCACGACCTGGCCCGGCAGGCGGTGCAGCGGGGTCTGACCGAGAGCCGCTCCGACGACGTGATCGTGCTGGCCACGCTGGCCTGGCACGGGCTGCGCGCGGAGGCAGAGGCGGCGGCCGGCCGGACGATCGAGGTGGATCCCAACGCGGTACGCCGGCTGCGCGAGGTGGTCGACCGGGTGACTGGCAAGAGCGCCAAGGCGGGCGCGCCGGTGCGGTACGTCGCCGAGGGGTTCCTCGCGCTCTGCGACGCCGAACTGAGCCGGCTCGACGACGGCCGTGGCGACCCGGCGCTGTGGGAGCGTTCCGCGCTCGAGTGGGACCGGCGCAACCACCCCTACCCGGCGGCGTACTCGCGGTTGCGGCAGGCCGAGGCGCTGCTGGCCCGCCGCAGCCGGGTGGCCACCGCCGGCAAGCTGCTGCACCGGGCGTACGCGATGGCCCAGTCGCTCGGCGCGGTGCCGCTGACCGCGGAGATCCGTACCATCGCCTCGCGGGCCCGGGTGCCCCTGGACGCCGCGCCGGATCCCGCACCGGTGCCCCGGCAGCGGGCGGCGGCGCCCGCCGGACCGGCGGTGGACGAGCTGGCGACGCTCACCGCCCGGGAACGGGAGGTGCTCGCCGCGGTGGCCGAGGGGCTGACCAACCGGGAGATCGGCCAGCGGCTGTTCATCAGCGAGCGGACCATCGGCGTCCACGTCTCGCACATCTTCGACAAGCTCCAGGTACGCACGCGGGTGCAGGCCAGCGCCATCTTCCTGCGCAACGGCGCGGAGTAGGCGTACGTCGCCAATACGTCGTTCGACGGATCCGCCGGGTGGACGGCGCCTGGCAGGCTGTCCCGCGGAACAGGGGTGGTGGCGTCGTGGGGGCGCCGGGGGCGCGGTGGAGGAGAGATGACCGAACCGGTCTGGGGTCCTGTGCACCAGGACATCGTCGGGTTGCTCGCCGACCACCCCGCCGACGTGCCGGCGGTCGTGGACCATCTGACCAAGCTGCAGGACCTGCTGGTCCGGCTGCCGCCGCTGGAGGAGAGCTGCCCGCTCGCCGACTTCAACAAGCTCTACCTGGTCATCACCAGCACCGTCCTCGACGGCCTGTACGACGACCGGTTCTGCGACCCGGTGTTCCTGGCGCGGCTGGACGTCGAGTTCGCGGCCCGCTACTTCGAGGCGCTGCGGTTCTGGACCGACTCCAGCCCGAGCACCCCGAAGGCGTGGTCGTGCCTGTTCAAGCGGATGCGCGGGCCGGACGCCCGGCCGCTTCCGTCGGCCGCCGCGGGCGTCAACGCGCACATCAACTACGACCTGCCGTTCGCGCTGGTGACCACGTTCGACAGCCTGGAGTCCGAGCCGATCGACGGCAGCGACCAGCACCGCGACTACCTGGAGATCAACAAGATCTTCGCCGAGCGGATCCCGGACCTGCGCCGTGGCTACCTGGACAACTGGCAGCTCATGATCGACATGGTGAACGGCGAGATCGACGACTGGTACCAGGGCGAACTGGTGGAGTACACCCGGAACGTGGCCTGGCGCAACGCGCAGAAGATCTGGCGCTGCCGGCACGACCCGGACGCCCGCGAGTGTGAGCGGACGCGGCTGGACGACAACGCCGCGCTGCTCGGCCGGCTGCTGCTGTCGCCCCTCGGGGCGTTCCTGCAGTAGCCGGGACGGGGGGTTCCCGCGTCCCGCCGTCCGGGCGCGGGACGCGGGAACGCCGCCCGCGGGTGTCGGGCCCGCCGCACCGGGTACGTCGCCGCCGTGCCACCAGACGAACCGGCCGGCCCCGGGGCGTTCCCGCCGGGCCCGGTCCGCCGCTTCCCGTTCCGCTTCGACCCGGCGTTCCGGCTGCCGCTGGCGCTGCTCGGCGTCCGGCCCGCCACGGCCTGGCTCGACTGGGGCCCGGACGCGCTCGTCGTCCGGTTCGGCCCGTGGCTGCTGCGCACCACACCGGGCAACGTGACCGGGGCCGAGGTGAGCGGGCCGTACCGCTGGTGGCGGGCGATCGGCCCGCACCTGTCGGCGGCCGACGGCGGGGTGACCTTCGGCGCCAGCGTGGCCGGCGGGCTCTGCCTGCGCTTCGCCGAGCCGGTGCCGGCGCTGGCCCCCGGCCCCTGGCTGCGGCACCCGGCGGTCACCGTGACGGTGGCCGACCCGGCGGCGGTGCGCGACGCGCTGACCCGAGGACCGGATCTTTGACCGGTTCGGCCGGGCCGCGCCCGGGACAACCCCTACCGTCTTCATAGGGACGAAGGGGAGCAGATGGGGCAGGCGGGGGAGCCGGAACAGCCCCGGCGTACGCGGGAGCGGCGCCGGGAGGCGCACGCGGCCGCGGCGGCCCGGGCCGGGCGGCACGGCGACCACGCCGAGCGGGCCGGCCGTACCGTGCCGGAGCTGCCGGAACGGGTCGCGGCCCCGACGCGGCCGGCGGCACCGGCGGGCCGGCTGCACCGGTGGTTGTTCGCGCACCGGGTCGAGCCGGTCGGCCCGGAGATCCGCGAGCACCAGACCCGGTCCCACCCGTGGTGGCAGGTGATGTGCCTGACCGGCGTCGACTACTTCTCCACGCTGTCCTACCTGCCCGGCATCGCCGCCGTGGCGGCCGGCGCGCTCAGCCCGCTGGCCACGCTGCTGATCGTGGCGCTGACGCTGCTCGGGATGCTGCCGATGTACCGCCGGGTGGCCCGGGAGAGCCCGCACGGGCAGGGTTCGGTGGCGATGCTGGAGCGGCTGCTGCCGTTCTGGCGCGGCAAGATCTTCGTGCTGGTGCTGCTCGGCTTCGTCGCCACCTCGTGGATCATCACGATCACGCTGTCCGCCGCCGACGCCAGCGTGCACCTGCTGGAGAACCCGGTGCTGCCCGGGTCGTTCCCGCACGGCGGCACCGCGGCGGTGCTGGTCACCGTGACGCTGCTGCTCGTGCTCGGCGGTGTGTTCCTGCTCGGGTTCAGCGAGGCCGTGCAGGTCGCCATCCCGCTGGTCGCGGTGTTCCTGGCGTTGAACGCGGTGGTGGTGGTCGCCGGGGTGGCCGAGGTCGTCGCCGATCCGGGCCTGCTCGGTGACTGGACCGGCCGGCTGACCGACGCCGGCGGGCCCGGCGACGTCCTGGTCACCAGCGTGCTCGCGTTCCCGCTGCTGGTGCTCGGCCTGTCCGGGTTCGAGACCGGGGTGAGCATGATGCCGCTGGTGCGCGGCGAGGGCGAGGACGCGCAGCGGCGGCTGGACGCCCGGATCCGCAACACCCGCCGCCTGCTCACCGCCGCCGCGCTGATCATGTCGGTCTACCTGATCGCCACCACGTTCGTGACCACCGTGCTGATCCCGCCCGAGGCGTTCGACCCGGGCGGGCCGGCGAACGGCCGGGCGCTGGCGTTCCTCGCCCACGAGCACCTCGGCGAGGCGTTCGGCACCGTGTACGACATCAGCAGCGTGCTCATCCTCTGGTTCGCCGGCGCCTCCGCCATGGCCGGGCTGATCAACATCGTGCCCCGCTACCTGCCGTCGTACGGCATGGCGCCGGAGTGGGGGCGGGCGGTGCGCCCGGTGGTGCTGGTCTACACCGCGATCAGCGTCGCCATCACGATCGCCTTCTCCGCCGACGTGAACGCCCAGGCCGGCGCGTACGCCACCGGCATCCTCGCGATGATGGTCTCCGGCGCGATAGCGGTGACCATCGCGGCGGTGCGCGCCCGCAGCCGTGCCGCCGCGACCGGCTTCGCGCTGCTCACCGCCGTGCTGCTGTACGCGCTGGTGGAGAACGTGGTGGCGAAGCCCGACGGCATCACCATCTCCGGGTTCTTCATCGCCGGGATCGTCGCGGTGTCGTTGATCTCCCGGGTCACCCGGACCACCGAGCTGCGCGCCGAGCGGATCGAGTTCGACGAGGCGGCCCGCCGCTTCGTCGACGAGTCGGTGGCCCGGGACGGGCGGCTGCACCTGATCGCCAACAAGCGGCAGCGCGGGTCGGTCAAGGAGTACCGGGTCAAGGAACGGGCGCAGCGGTCGATGAACCCGGTCCCGGGCGCCGCCGACGTGCTGTTCCTGGAGATCGACGTGAGCGACCCGTCCCAGTTCAGCCAGGTGCTGCGGGTGCACGGGGTGGAGTCCGGCGGCTACCGGATCCTGCGCGCGAGCAGCCCGGCCGCGCCGAACGCGATAGCCGCGATCCTGCTGGCGTTGCGGGACGCGACGGGGGTACGCCCGCACTGCCACTTCGAGTGGTCGGAGGGGAACCCGATCGCGCACCTGCTGCGCTACCTCATCCTCGGCCGGGGCGACACCCCGCCGGTGGTGCGGGAGATCATCCGCAAGTCCGAGCCGGATCCGGCCCGCCGCCCCGGCATCCACGTCGGCGGCTGACGCGCGAGTGACCGGCCGAGCAGCGGGACTAGCCGAGCGCGCGGACCCGGGCGAGCAGGTCGCGGGCGCAGAAGTCCAGGAAGCCGTCCGGGTCCGGTCCGGCGTTCTGCAGCACGATGTGGTCGAAGCCGGCCTCGACGTACGTCCGCGCCTTCTCCACATGCGGCGCCGCGTCCGGGCCGACGGAGAACTGCTGCCGGATGTGGTGGTCCTCGACCCAGGCGGTGGCGGCGTCGAAGTTCACCGGGTTGGGCAGCTCGCTCATCACCTTCCAGCCGGTGATCGCCCAGCGGCTGGTCTCCCGGGCCGCGCGGACCGCCGTCTCCTCGTCGGTGGCCCAGGCCATCGGCACCTCGGCGTAGCGGGGGCCCTGGCCGCCGGCGTTGCGGTACTGGTCGACGATCGACGACTTCGGCTCGGTGGCGAACAGGCCGGTGCCCAGTTCGGCCGCGAGACCTGCCGACTCCCGGCCGCTCGCCGCCACGGCGATCACCGGCGGCTGCTCGGGCAGGTCCCAGATGCGGGCGTCCTCCAGTTGCAGGTGCCGGCCGCCGTACGAGCGGTAGCCGCCCTGCCAGAGCAGCCGGATGATCTCCAGCGCCTCGCGCAGCCGCTCGTGCCGCCCCCGGACGCTGGGGAACCCCTGCCCGACGACGTGTTCGTTGAGCCGTTCCCCGGCGCCCACGCCGAGCGTGAACCGCCCGTCGGAGATCAGCGCCATGGTGGCGGCGGCCTGCGCGACGATCGCCGGGTGGTAGCGGACCGACGGACAGGTGACGCCGGTGGCGAGGCCGAGGGTGGTGGTGCGGGCGGCGATCGCGCCGAGCGCGCTCCACGTGAAGCAGGAGTGCCCCTGCACCTCCAGCCAGGGGTGGTAGTGGTCGCTCATCTCGACGAAGTCGAAGCCGGCCTCCTCGGCCCGGACCGCCTGCCGGATGAGTTCCTGGGGCCCGAACGCCTCCGAGGCGAGCTTGTAGCCGATGCGCATGCCCGGGTCTCCGTTCCGTCGTCGCGGAACCGCTGCCGTTCCCACCGGTTCCGGCGGCAAACCAGGCGAAACCCAGCCTCCTAGGACGCCGTAGGGATGGTGACGGTCCGCGCTGCGGACACGGAACGGCCCGCGCTCGCCGAGCGGGCGCGGGCCGGGAGGGGAGTACGGGGTGGTGGCCTACTTCGACGGCTCGGGAAGCTTGCAGTCCACCTTCGGGTTGGCGCCGATGTAGTTCAGCGGGCCGGCCACGATGGTGACCAGGATCGTGCCCGCCTCCGCACAGTTGGTTTCGTCGTTGCCGTAGTAGCCGCGCTGACCGGCGGCGATGGCGCCGATGATGAGCCAGATGACGACCAGGACGCCGACTATCGAGGTGCCGCGCATCAGTTGCCTCCACTGGGGTTGTGGTGGATTCGAGGTGGAGGCCTTGTACCCCGTGCGGGTGATCCGCCAAACGGCGCACCGGTGCCGGCACGGCCGATTCCGATTACCTCAGTGCGGTGGCATCGGCTCCTCGGGCGGCCGGCCCCGGCTGCGGCGGTAGTCGGCGCACGCCACCCCGACCAGCACCAGCATCGCTCCGGCCGAGGCGTAGACCGGCGCGAGGAACAACCCGGCCGGGGCGATAGTGAGCAGCGCCAGTATCCCGCCGGGCCGGGACGCCGACACCCGGCTGAACACCTCGTACTCGAACGCGCCCCGGCCGATCAGGAACAGCGCCGGCCCGCCGAGGATCACCGCCAGCCAGGCCGGCCGCGTGTGGCCGGTCGGTTCCAGCAGGACCAAGTCGAAGCCCGCCGCGGTGGTCACCACGCCGGCCACCATCAGCAGATGGGTGTACGGCGCGGTGTTGAGGAACCGGCTCGGCTGGGCCGCCCGGGCGATGGCGTGCGGCAGCAGCTCACCGGACTTGTGCACGTAGATGCGCCAGAGCAGCAGCGTGGTGGCGAACGCGACGGTGAAGGCGGCCAGGTTCTCCAGCTCGGAGTGGTGCAGGCTGAACACGCTGCCGGCGACCAGCACGGCGTCGCCGAGCGCGATGATGAAGAACTGCTGGTACCGCTCGGACAGGTGCTCGGCGGTCACGTTGCGCTGGGACTCCGGCACCGCTCCCAGACCCGGCACCGGGTACGCCAGCCGGAACCCCAGGTAGTCGATGGCCAGGGCGCCGGCCCAGAACCACAACCGGGCGGTGCCGTGCGCGGCCAGCGCGCCGACCAGCCAGGGTACGGCCGACACGGCGAACCAGGCGAAGATGCGCAGGGCCCGGCGGTTGCTCTGCGGGTGCCGCCGTACGGCGGGCATGAGGAACAGGCCGCGTCCGAGATGGATCGCCACGTACGTGCCGGCGAACACCAGCCCCCGGGCGCCGAACGCCTCCGGGATGGCGGTGGTCATCAGCAGCGCGCCGAACATCACCGCCACGATCAGCAGCTTGATCTCGGTGCGCCGCGGGTCGTAGATGTCGGTGACGAGCGTGGTGATCGCCCAGGTCCACCAGATCGCCATCAGCATGATCAGCGACTCGGCGGCCCGCTCCCAGGTCACCGATCCGACCAGGTTGCGCGAGATCAACGCCAGCGCCACCACGTAGACCAGGTCGAAGAAGAGTTCGAGCAGCGTCACCCGGCGCGGCGCCTCCGGATCGCGGACCGGCGGTCGCCGGCCGGCGGGCTCCGGCGCTGCGGTGGGCACGAGATGCTCCTGCGGGTGGCGGTACGCGCGGCGGGCCGGCGCGGCCCTTCACCGACGGTAGCGACGCCCGTCCCCGCACGGTCGGCTTTCCGGCATACCGCTCCGGGTTGGGGGTGAGGCGGGTGGCTGGTGGTGCGCCAGTTCGGGAAGGTGGCGGGGTCGATCGAGTGGTGATGTAGCCAGTCCGGCGTGCTGGCGGATGGCGAAACGCGCCGGGCCGGTGGCGACCATCGTCACCACCGGCCCGGAACGCGGAGGACCGTCTACTCGGCGCCGGCCGGGAGCACCCGGTCGGCGTCCGCGCCGATACCCGCCAGCACCTTCGCCTGCTGCGGCCAGGTGGCCAGACCCGGCGCCGAGCGCAGGCCGGCGGCCTTCACCGTCTGCCGCAGCGCGGCCTCGTCCAGTTCGGCGAGCTGCCGGTAGGTGCGGATCCCGGCGTCCTGCAGGGCGGCGGCCAGCTTCGGCCCGATGCCCTGGATCCGCCGGAAGTCGTCCGGCGCGTCGCTGTCCGCCGCAGCCGGGGCGTCGTTCTCGACCGAGGTACGCGGTGCGGGCACGGCGACCGGCTCGGCGGCCTCGACCGGCTCGGCCTCGGTGGCCGGCGCGTCGATGGTTGCGCCGACCGCGGGCTCCTTCTCCGCGACCGGCTCGTCCTCGCCGGCGGTGGCCGGAGCCGTCACCGGCTCGGCGTCGGCGGTAGCCGGAACCGTCACCGGGTGGGCGTCGACGGTGGCCAGAGCCGGCTCGGCGTCGGCCACGGGCGCGGCAACCGGATCGGCCTCGGCCGAGGGCGACACGGCCTCGGCGGACACCAGCTCGGACCGAACCGGTTCGGCGGTGACCGGTTCGGACACGACGGGCTCGGCGGTGACCGGTTCGGACACCACGGGCTCGGACACCACGGGCTCGGACGCGACGGGCTCGGCGACGACCGGTTCGGACACGGCCGACTCGGCGGCGACCGGCTCGGACACGACGGGCTCGGAGGTGGCGGCCTCGGCGGCGACAGGCTCGGTGGCGACGGCCTCGGCGGCGGGGGAGGACTCGGCCGGCTCGTCGGCGGCGCGGGCGGCGGTGGCGACGGCCGGCTCGGCGGTCGCCGTCTCGGTGGGCGCGGGCTGCTCGGACACCGTGGCTGCGGCCGGGGGCTCGTCGACCACGGCGACCGGGCGCGGCTCGTCGACGGTGGCGGTCACCGCGGGGGTGGTCTCCACCGTGGGCGTCGCCGGAGTGCCGGACCGGCGGCGGCCGACGAAGAACCAGCCGACGCCGAATCCGATGAGCAGGGCCAGTATCACGAACAGCCACTGCCCGAAGCTCGACGGCATGGCCAACCTCCTTCTATGTACGTGCACGACGGTGGCGAAAGACTCGGGGCAGCTTCGCACACGCGCGCGGCGCACGACAGGCAGCCCGGGGGCCGGGCCGCAGCGGTGGGACCGGCGGTTCCGGCCGGTACCCGGAGCATGACCGAGCGTGTGCCGAAAGGCGGGTCGAACGGCTCGGAGAACAGGGAGACGCCCCGGAACCTGGGTGCCGTGCGTGGTTCCGGGGCGTCCCGTCCGTCGCCCGTGGCCGATCAGTGGATCCGGTCGGGCGCAGGGGTGTCGGCACAGTCCCAGCTGTAGAAGCAGCCGGCCACGGCGTCGCGGGGCGAGTGCCAGGTCGGCAGGTACGGGGAGGTGTGCGCGGACAGCCGCTTGTTCACCTGTTCGTAGAGCGGGTTGTCGCGCAGTTCCGCGGTGAGGCCGGGGGCGACGTCGACGGTCTCCATCAGATGGACGCACAGGTCGTGCAGGTAGTACAGCGACCGGTGCCGGACGCCGGTGAGGTGGGGGAGTTCGGTGGCGTCGGCTTCGGCGAAGATCTGCGCCACCCGTCCCTGTGCGCCCGGCACGATCCGGCTGACCACCAACAGTCGACTCATCGTGACCCCTCTCGCCGCCGCGGTGCTGGCTTCACGGTGCCGGTCGCGCTGTCACCTCGCCGTCACCGCGTACCCCGGGGCATTGATGGTGGTGGGGACGGTGAGGTGGGGGCGCGTGGCGCCGGTTTGGCGGTCCGGTCCGTGCGGCGCGGTGGCGGCTCCGGGCGGCTGGCCCGGCGGATCGGCGCGAGGGTGTCGTCGAGCAGCGCGGTCATCGCCGGGGACGGTTCCAGGCGCAGTTCGCGCAGCAGCAGATCACGGTAGACGTAGAAGGAGTGGACCGCCTCGAACGCGTTGCCCTCGGCCAGGTGGATGCGGACCACCAGGCGGTGCGGGGTCTCCCGCAGCGGTTCGGCGGCCATCGCCTCCAGCGCCGCCTCCAGCGCCTCGCCGTGCCGCCCGGCGGTGAGGTGGTTACCGGCGAGTTCCTCCAGCATGTGCAGGCGCAGCTGACGCAGCCGTTCGCGTTCCAGCAGCACCCAGTCGTCGTACCAGCCGGGGAGCAGGTCGTGACGTCCGGCGCCGGCGGCGCCGCGCGGGACGGCGCCCTCGCGGACCAGCGCCGCCGTCTCCACCAGGTCGTCCACGTCGAGGCGGACCGTCGGTCCGAGGCGGACGGTGTCGCCGTCGGTGCGCAGCGGGCAGCACGGATCCTGCCGCAGCCGCCACAGCGCGGTCCGCAGCGACGACAGCGCCCGCTCCTCCGGCGTCTCGGGCCACAACAGCCCGGCGAGGTGGCTGCGGGTCGCGGCCGGGCGCAGGCCGATCAGGGCGATGACGCGCTGCAACCCCCGGGGTACGACCACCGGCGTGTCGTCGTGCAGCAGCTGGAAGCCGCCCAGCAGGTGCAGTGACACCCGTGGGGCGGGTTCGCCCGCCGTCGGCATTCTCGATCCACCCGACACGGCGCACCCCCCAGCACCGGAACCCTCGTCCCGACCGTTTCGCGTTGCCCGGACCGCCGCCCGCGACGTCGGTGTCGGAACGCCTCCGCCACGGTCGGAAGCTCCACCGTGGCCGGGCTGACCGAGACGCAGAATATCAACGCCTGTTACTCTCGGTCAACGGTCGGTCGGTCACCTGACTATCCGTAGTGGGCTCGGTAATACGCCTGTGATCTGCGAAGAAGTGTCGTCACCCGGAAATCGGAAAGCGATCTTCCCATAGCTCGCGCACAGCTTGCGTCAACGCAGCGTCACCATGTTTGTGGCGCGATGGGGCCCGGTTGACGCCCGGTAGACGCCGCCGGCGCGACCGTGTGGCAATCCGTGCGGCGCGACCGGTTCGCCGCGCACCGGAACGTGCAGGAGGCGCGAATGGACCGTTCGCTCATCGTCGCCAAGGTGGTGCCGACGGCCGAGGACCGGGTGGCCGAGATCTTCGCCGAGTCCGACGCGACCGAGCTGCCCGGCCTGGTCGGGGTCCGGCACCGCTCGCTGTACCGGCTGCACGACCTCTACGTCCATCTGCTCGAGACGGAGACGCCCGCGCAGGGCGCGGTGGAGGACAACCGCGGGCATCCGGAGTTCATCCGGATCAGCGAGCGGCTGCGGCCGTACATCTCGCCGTACCTGCCGACCTGGCGGTCGCCGCGCGACGCGATGGCGCACTGCTTCTACCGCTACGACGCGCCGGCCCACCGGTACGACACCGCCGGGCGGCCACGGTGACCACGACCGCCCCGCGTGACGAGCAGCTCTGGTCGAGGTGCGACGGATGTGCGTCGCTGCTCTACCGCAAGCGGCTGCGCCGCAACCTGGACGTCTGCCCGGAGTGCGGCTCGCACGCGCGGCTGGACGCGCCGGACCGGGTGGCGCAGCTGGCCGACCCGGACTCGTTCGTCCCGCTGCCGGACCGGGCCGTACGCGTCGACCCGATCGAGTTCGTCGACGAGCTGCCGTACCCGCACCGGCTCGGCGCGGCCCGCGCGGCGACCGGCCTGGACGAGGCGGTGCTCTGCGGCACCGCCCGGCTGGGCGGGCACCCGGTCGCGCTGGCGGTGATGGACTTCCGCTTCCTCGGCGGCAGCCTCGGCTGCGCGGTCGGTGAGCTGATCACCCGGACCGCCGAGCGGGCACTCGCCGACGGCATCCCGCTGGTGCTGGTGACCGCGTCGGGCGGGGCGCGGATGCAGGAGGGTGCGCTGTCGCTGATGCAGATGGCCACCGTCAGCCAGGCCCTCGCCGGGATGCGGGAGGCGGGCCTGCTCACTGTCAGCGTGGTCACCGACCCCACGTACGGCGGGGTGGCCGCCTCCTTCGCCACGAACACCGACCTGGTGCTGGCCGAGAGCGGCGCCCGGCTGGGCTTCGCCGGGCCCCGGGTGATCCGCCAGGTCACCGGTGCCACGCTGCCGGAGGGCTTCCAGACCGCGGAGTACCTGCTGCGGCACGGCCAGGTGGACATGGTGGTGCCCCGGCA
>NZ_JBMVFV010000113.1:0-15575 GCF_049538395.1 Micromonospora sp. AB353
GATGGTCAGACGGTGAGGGTCCAGGTGTTGAGGTAGCCGGTGTCGGCGGAGTAGATGTCGCGCACCTGCAGCCGCCAGGTGCCGTCGGCCGCCTCGGAGGAGAGGTTGACGGTGTAGGTGGCGTTGACGTTGTCGGCGCTGTCGGAGCTGCTGCTGTTCTTCAGCCGGTAGCTGGTGCCGTCCGGGGCGAGGAGGTCGATCACCAGGTCACCCCGGTAGGTGTGGACGATGCTGACCGCGACGGTGGCGCTCGCGGAGGCGGCGCGTCCGCAGCCGGAGATGGTGATGGCGCTGGTCACGGCCGAGCCGGCGTCGGGGATGGCCACGTCGGTGCCGTTGGTGCCGGTGCAGCCGGTTGGCGGGGGCGGGGGCGGCGGGGTGCTTCCGTTGACGACGTAGAGCAGCTTGTTGGGTGAGCCGCTGCCGGGGTTGGTCACCACATTGCTGGTGGCGTTGGTTACCAGGTAGTCGCGGACCTGCTGCGGGGTCCAGGATGGGTTGGCACTGGCGACCAGTGCGGCCGCGCCGACCACGTGCGGGGTCGCCATCGAGGTGCCGCTGATCGTGTTGGTGGCCGTGTCGCTGCTGTTCCAGGCCGAGGTGATCGACGAGCCGGGCGCGAAGATGTCCAGGCAGGTGCCGATGTTGGAGAACGACGAGCGGGCGTCGCTGCTGGTGGTGGAGCCGACCGTGATCCCTTCGCCTACCCGGGCGGGTGAGGTGTTGCAGGCGTTCGCACCGGAGTCGTTGCCGGCGGCCAGGCCGTAGGTGACGCCGGAGGCGATGGAGTTGCGCACGGCGGTGTCCAGGGTGGTGTCGACGCCGCCGCCGAGGCTCATGTTGGCCACCGCGGGCTTGACCGCGTTGGCGGTGACCCAGTCGACGCCGGAGACGACGCCGGCGGTGGTGCCGCTGCCGGAGCAGTTGAGCACCTTGACCGCGACCAGCTGCACCCCCTTGGCCACGCCGTACGCGGAGCCGCCGACGGTGCCGGCGACGTGCGTGCCGTGGCCGTTGCAGTCGGTGTTGTTGCTGTCGACGGTGTTGGTGCCCCAGGCGGCCCGGCCGCCGAAGGTGCTGTGCGTGGTCCGGATGCCGGTGTCGATGATGTAGGCGTGCACGTTGCTCGCGGTGTTCGGGTAGGTGTAGGAGCTGTCCAGCGGCAGGTTCCGCTGGTCGATGCGGTCTAGGCCCCACGACGGCGGGCTGGTCTGGGTACCGCTGATCGACACGGTGTGGTTCTGCTGCACGTACGCCACGGCCGGGTCGGCGGCGATCCGCGCGGCGGCGCGCGCGTCGATCTGTACCTCGAAGCCGCGCAGTGCGGTGCCCCAGGTGCGGGCGACCGCCCCGCCGTGCCGATTGGTCAACCGTCGGGCGGTGTCTCCGACGCGGGCGCGGGTGACCGAGGCATCCTTGAACACGACGATGTAGCTGTCGGCCACGGCGGTGGCGCCGCCCGCCTCGCGGACCACGCCGACCCGGTCTGCCGCCATGGCGGGGGTGGCCGCCATCAGCACTGTCAGGGCCGCTGCCCCGACGAGTGCGGACTTGCACGATGGACGCATCGAATTCCTCCTTCAGCCGGAGCCAGGTCGTCGCGCTGCGGTAGCAATACGATCGACCAGCACCGATTGGTGACGATCATAGGAGTCATTTTCTCCTCAGCTACATAGCAGATGATGGATATTGTGAGGTTATGGCTGGCGTCCGGTCGGGCCACCGGTGCCGGTGCCGGCTGTCGGCGACTCCGTCTCACCGCTCGGATGACACTGCATCCGCTTCCACCACCACGGACGATCCAGCCGCTACAGTATGCGCTTATGAAAACGGTTATCACTTTGACGTGCCCGGGGGGTCAGCTGTGAAGATTGCGTTTGTCGGCAAGGGGGGCAGCGGCAAGACGACCCTCGCCGCCATGTTCGCCCGCCACCTCACCGGCCGGGGCCCGGTGTTGGCCATCGACGCCGACATCAACCAGCATCTGGCGGTGGCACTCGGCGCGTCCGCCTCCCTCGCCGCGCAGCTGCCGCCGCTCGGGGAGCACCTGCCCGCGATCAAGGAGTACCTGCGGGGGACGAACCCGCGGATCGGCTCCGCCGCCGAGATGGTGAAGACGACTCCGCCCGGCGCCGGATCACGGCTGCTGCGGGTGGCTGAGGAGAACCCCGTCTACGCCGCGTGCGTCCGGGACATCGGCGGTGTGCGCGTCGCGGCGACCGGAGCCTTCACCGCCGAAGACCTGGGCGTCTCCTGCTACCACTCCAAGGTCGGCGCGGTGGAGTTGCTGCTCAACCACCTGCTCGACGGGCCGGGGGAGTACGTGGTGGTGGACATGACCGCCGGGGCCGACTCGTTCGCCTCCGGGCTGTTCACCCGCTTCGACCGCACCTTCCTGGTCTGCGAGCCGACCCTGCGCAGCGTCGGCGTCTACCGGCAGTACGCCGGCTACGCCCGTGACTACGGCGTCACACTGTCCGTGGTCGGCAACAAGGTGGAGGACGCCTCGGATGTGGACTTCCTGCGCGAGCACATCGGCGCGGACCTGCTCACCTGGCTGAGCCGCTCGGCATACGTGCGGCGCGCCGAACGCGGCGCGGTCGAGCCGCTGTCTCAGCTGGAGCCGGCCAACCAGGCAGTCCTGGCCCAGCTCGCCGAGGCGGTGGACGCCACCGTGCAGGATCGGGACGCCTTCACCCGGCACGCGCACGAGTTCCACCGCCGCAACGCGCTCGCGTGGGCCAACGAGAGCACCGGTGTCGACCTCGCCGCCCAGATCGACCCCGACTTCCGGCTCGGCCTGGTCCGGTTGGGCGTCCACGACGCGGTATCCGCGTAGAGCGCACCGGACGACGGACCAACGCTCCGGGCGCGGGCGGCCGGCGCCCGGGGCGCCGCCGTCGATCCGTGGACACCCTGACCGTACGCAACCTGAGCGGTCCGGTACACCCACCCCCACGAGAAGGTCGACGCTCCGGAGTCGATGGTCGGGCGATCATGGTGCCGTGGTCGCTCGTTGCCACCCGGTCCCTCTCGGTCTCAGCGCGCCGCCACGGGCAGCGGGGCCTCGGCGCGCCCGACGGTGGCCCAACCGCGTCGGTGACGTCGTGCGCCCAGGACGCGGCAGATGATGTAGATCGTGAACGAGATCGTGGTGACGTAGGGACTGATCGGAATGCTGCTGCCGAGGGCGAGCAGGATGCCGCCGACGACGGAGCCGACCGCGAACAGAACGCTGAGCACGGTGACGAGCGGCGGAGAGGCCGTGACCCGCATCGCGGCCGCGGCGGGTGTGACGACGACGCTCAGCACCAGGAGCGCGCCGACGATCTGCACCGACATGGCGACGGTCAGACCCAGCAGCAGCATGAACACCGACGACAGCGCCGCGACCGGGACACCGCGCCCGGCGGCCAGCTCCGGATCGACGCTGGCGAAGGCGAGCGGGCGCCAGATCACCAGCAGGCCGATCAGGACCACGGTCGAGGTCACCAGCATCCAGGACAGCTGTGGTGTGTCCACGGCGACGATCTGACCGGTCAGCAGCCCGAACTTGTTCGCCGAACGGCCCTGGTAGAGCGCGAGGAACAACACGCCGAGACCCAGACCGAAGGGCATGAGAGCGCCGATGATGGAGTTGCGGTCCCGGGCCCGGCTGCCCAGCATCCCGATCACCAGGGCGGCGAGGACGGAGCCGAGCAGGGATCCGAGCACGACGTTCGCGCCGACCAGCAGCGCTCCGGACGCGCCGGCGAACGACAGCTCACTGATGCCGTGCACGGCGAAGGGCATGTCGCGCATCATCACGAACGTGCTGATCAACCCGCCAATGAGACCAAGCGCCGCGCCGGCGATGATCGAGTTGTGCACGAGACCGAGCAACTCGCTGTAGTCGGCGAAGTTGAAGACGCGGTCCCACAGCCCGGGGTCAGACATGCTCCACCCCGACCTCGGTGCCGTCGTGGTGATGGTGCGACTCGCTGCGCGGTGGATTGCCGGCGACGAGGATCCGTCCGTTGGCGCCAAGCACCTCGATCGGCGCCCCGTACAGGTCGGAGAGCGTCGCCGAGGTGAACACCTCCTGCACCGTTCCGCTGCGGAACCCGCGGTCGGCCAGGTAGAGAACGCGGTCCACGTAGGGCAGCACCGGGTTGATCTCGTGCGTGACGAACACGACTGCGGTTCCCTTCTCCCGGCGTCGCCGGTCGACCAAGGTGGTGATGGTCTGCTGGCTGCGCAGGTCCAGTGATAGCAGCGGTTCGTCACAGAGCAGCAGGCGCGGGTCGGCCACCAGTGCCTGCGCGACGCGGATCCGCTGTTGTTCGCCACCGGAGAGCAGTCCGACAGGCATGTCGGCGAACGCGGCGGCGTCGACCGAGTCGAGCGCCGCCGTGATCCGCGCGTCCCGCCCCGGGTGCCGGCCCAGGCCCCAACGGTGTCCGTCGAGGCCCTGGCCGACCACGTCCCGGGCGCGCAGCGGCGTCAGCGGATCGATGCGCCGCTGTTGCGGCACGTACCCGATGTCGTCCGCGCCGCGGCGCGGTGGTCGGCCGGAAACGCGCAGCCGGCCCGCGCTGAGGCGCTGGAGCCCGAGGATCGCGCGGACCAGGCTGGTCTTGCCCGACCCGTTGGCGCCGAGGACGGCGATGAACTCGCCGGCCTCGACGCGCAGGGAGAGTCCCGACCAGAGCCGCCGCGGGCCGAAACTCAGCCCGGCGTCCTCGAACTCCAGCACTGGGACCGAGCGGTGGTCGTCCGGCATCAGCCCAGGGCGGTCTTGACGGCGGCGAGGTTCCCGCTCATCCACGAGACGTAGTCCTTGCCGGCCGGCAGCGTCTCGGTCACCGGGACCACGCCGACCTTGTTGGCCTTGGCCGCCTGGAGCACCTTCTCGGTCTCCGGTCCGGTGGTCTGCTCGTTGTAGGCCAGCAGCTTGACCTGCTTGCCGGTGAACAGGGCGAGGGTCTCCTTCAGGGTGCCGGCGGAGACGTCGGTGCCCTCCTCGATGGCCTCGCTGAACTCTTCCGGAGTCTTGTTGACCAAACCGCACGCGTCCAGCAGGTAGCCCGGCACCGGCTCGGTGATCGCCACCCCGGCGCCGCCGTGCGCCGCCTTGATCTCGCCTTCGGTGGCTTCCAGATCCTTCAGCTTCTGCTTGAAGGTCGTCGCGTTGGCGGTGAACGTCGCGGCGTCGCCGGGCGCCGCGGTGGACAGCGCGCCGACGATCTGGTCGGCCAGCTTGCCCATCGACGGCAGGTCGTACCAGACGTGCTCGTTGAGCTCCTCGCCGCCGGTCACCGCCTTGCCGGAGATCTCGACGGCGTTGAGCACCTTGGCGTCAGTGTCGGCGGCCTTGAGCATCGTGCCGACGAAGTCGTCGTAGCCGCCACCGTTCTCGATCACCAGGTCGGCCTTGGACAGCTCGAGCTGGGTGCGGGTGTTCGCCTCGTAGGAGTGCGGATCGGCAGACGGGTCGCTGATGATCGATGTGATCGTCGCCTTGTCGCCGGCGATCTGCCGGACGATGTCACCGTAGACGTTGGTGGACGTGACCACCGAGACGCCTGCCGATCCTGACGCCCCGGAGGAGGGCGCCGTCGCGTCGCCGTCGGAGGAGGATCCGCAACCCGTACCGAGCATCGCCACCGAGACCAGGGTTGCGCTGAGAAGACCTGCGCGCTTATCGAACACCGGAACCGCCGCCTTTCCACGTCCGGTCAGCCTGAAAACGAGGTTCATTACCAGCAGGACCGTAACGGTAGACCCTGCGTGTCACAAGACTGTCAGAAGTGATTTCCATTATGGTTTCTGCTTTGTGATATGGCGATGTATGCACCACTGGATGCCTGACCCGGGCGCGATTGCCGGATCGTGGTGGCTGGCGTGCGCCGGGCGCGGGTGCTGCGGCAGGCCGACCCGCTCGTGCGCCACCACCGCTGGTCCGCCACCATGGCCGGAGCCGGCCACGACACTTGGCGGTGGAGACGAGGTTCGCCTCCACCGCCGGTGACTGATACGTCAGTGCGCCGAGAGCGTGCCGCTGATCTCGTTCGGGACCGCGTCGAGCGTCACTGACCCGACGACCTTTCCGGTGGTGAGGTCGAGGCGGTGCACCTTCTTGGTGGCGGGCTCGGTGACGTAGGCGTCGTCACCGCGGACGAACAGAGCAGGGCGCGGCTCCTGCCACTCCATCGGCTCCTTCCACGCGCCGACCACCGGCCACGAGCTGGTCAGCTTGCCGGTGGCGGGGTCGATGACGTGCAGCTTGCCGTCGGTGCCGAGGATCAGGCCCTCGCCCTGCGGGCCACGGGCCAGCGACCGGAAGCTGTAGCTGACACCCTGGGGCATCGGCACGACCTGGAGCTTCTGGGCCGCCGTGTCGACGAGTGCGAACTGCTCGGGGAACTCGCGCTCCGCGTCCTGCTCGACCTTGTAGTCGCCGAGCAGGACCGGGGACTTCTCGCTGCCGACCTGGGTGGCGACGGCGCCGTACGCGGCCGCGCTCTTGACCTTGACGAAGGCGCCATTCTTGAACAGCAGCACGCCGTCCGTGCAGCCGAGCCCCACGACCTCACCCTGTGCGACCGCCTCGCCGTGGACGCCGGGGCACTCCTCGCTGCGGGCGATCTCCTTGCCGTCCTTGTCCAGCGCGATGGCTCCCGGGCGGGACTCCTCGGTGCCGAGGGTCACCACCATGGTGCCGTCGGCGAGTTCCACGGCCACGCCGTGGTGCGGTTGCGCGGTCTTGTACTGGCGGCCCTCCGGCTTGCCGTCGGCGAGCTTCTTCGGGTCGAAGCTGTGCACCTCGCCGGTGCCGTCGGTGAAGAGGATGGTGCGCTCGCCGTGCCGCACCACGTGGCCCGGCTTGGCGCCCGGGTAGCTGATGTCGGTCATCTTGCCGGCGGCCGCGTCGAGGACCTGGAACCCGGACTCGGTGGAGACGAACACGCCTGTGTCGTTGCCGGCCGGGTTCACCCGGTTGAAGCCGGGCAGGGTGACGTTGTGCGCCACCTTCAGCGCCTCACCGTCGATCACGTAGATGCCGCCGTCGTAGGTGATCGCCACCGGCTCCTGCACCGAGGCCGCTGCGGACGATCCGGCCGCCGGTGCGGCGCCCTCGTCCGAACCGGACCCGCACGCGGTGAGCGCCAGCGTGGCCGCCGCCAGGGCGGCCGCGCCGCTGATTGCACGATGCCTCACGAACTTTTCCCTCCAACTGATACTGACAATCATTTTCATCAAATGTACCGGAGGTGCCTCTCGGCCTGACGCCGGGGGTCTCGAGCGGGGTGTCTCAGGCGGAGAGGCCGCTGATGATCGCTTCGGAGTTGGCGCGCATCATGCCCAGGTAGCTGGCGGCGCCGCCGTCGGCCGCACTGAGCGACTCCGAGTACAGGGCGATCACCTTGACGCTGATGCCGGCCTCGGAGACGAGCACCTCGGCCAGTCTGGCCGGTTGTGAGGTGTCGACGAAGATCGCCGGCACCCGGTGGGTCCGGACCGCGGTGACCAGCGAGGCGAGATCCGACGAACTCGGCGACGCGAGCGTGGTGCCGCTCGGGATGATCGCGCCGATGACCCGGAAGTCGTAGCGGTCGGCGAGATAGCCGAACACGTGGTGGTTGGTGACCAGGACCCGGCGCTCCGCCGGGATGGTGGCGAACCGCCGGGTGAGGTCCGCGTCCAGCTCACCGAGCTTCTTCGCGTACGCGGCCGCGCGCTCGCGCACCACGCGGGCGTCCACTCCGTCGACGTGGTCGACGATCTCGTCGGCGAGCACCCGTACCGCGGTGGCCACCCGCGCCGGATCGGTCCAGAAGTGCGGATCCGGCAGGCCGGCGGCGTCGCCGTCCTGGTATTCCATCGCCTCGATCCTGGTCCCCACCTCGACGGTGTGGACGCCCTCGGCCTTCGCCGCCTCGACGTGGCGCAGAACGTTCTCTTCGAGCCCCAGTCCGTTGTAGACCACCAGGTCGGTGGTCTGCATCGTGTGCGCCTCCCGGGCCGAGATGGCGAACGAGTGCGGGTCGGCGTTCGGCTTCATCAGCACGCTGACCCTGGCCTCGTCGCCGACGATCTCGTTGACGACGTCGCCGAGGATGTTCGTGGTGACCACGATGCGCGAGTGGGCGGGGGAGGTGCAGGCGGTAGCGCCGGTCAGCAGGGCAGCCACGACGAGCGCAGCGAGGAGCCTGGGTCGCCTCATCGGCCGACCTGCACGGTCAGATCCGGTCGGTCGGCGACCTTCAGCGTGCGGGCGGTGCGCAGCCCGTCGCGGTAGTCGATCTCGTGGATGACCCGGTTTCCGGGATCGGCGAGGTAGGCGCGGTCGGTGTCCAGCGTCAGACCGGCGGCACGCAGCGGCTTCTCGGCGAGGACCTTGCCGGTTCCGAGGTCGTAACTGATCAGCTGGTCGGAGGCGTCGAGGGCGAGCACGGTGCTGCCGTCCGCCGGGGACGCGGCGGCCGTCAGTTCGCGGCCGGTGGCCGGTACGTACCGCAGGCTGGCCTTGGCGGCGTTCACCGACCAGATGCCGGTGCGATCCGCCACCGCGGCCTCGTTGCTGCGCGGCCGGTAGCCGAACCCGTCCGACGGAACCGGCGTGCGTGGCGAGGGCAGCACCTTGGCGGTCAGCTTGTCGTCCTCCTGCTTGATCCGGACGAGACTGTTCTCACACGCGATGACGGCGCCGCCCCGCAGGACGGCCCAGCCGCGCGGCGCCGCACAGGGCGCCTGGAAGGCACCGGTCGGCCGGCCCTTCGCGTCCATGGCGACGATCCGGTCGGCCGGACGCCCGGGGTCGTCGCCCACGGCGACGAGAAGCTGCTGGGCGTACGGTACGGCCAGCGGCGTGGAGCTCTTCGAGTCGATCGTGGTCAGCTCGGCGACCTTGCCGGCCTCGAGTTCGCGTCGGTCGAGGACCGTCACCCTGCCGTCGGCGGTGCCGACCGTGGTGTGGGCTCCGAAGCCGGCGACCGTCCGGACCGGTGCGTCGAGCGGCAGGGTGCCGATCGACCGGGACGGTGTCCGGTAGTAGTGGACGTGGTCGGTGTGGTCGACGGTCCACACGCCGGCGTCGACGATCTCCAGGGCGCGGTCACCGTCGTCGACGTAGACGAAGCGGCCGTCCTCGGTGAGCCGCTCGGCGCCGATCGACAGGCCGACCTCCTTCTCGGATCCGGTGGTCAGGTCGAGCAGGCGCAACCGCTGAGCGCCGCGGGCCGCGTACGCGATGGCCGACTGCGGCTCGGCCAGTTCCTCGGCACCTTTCACGTAGCCGTGTGGCGTCTTCTCGACGTCCTGTGGTTGTTGTCTGGGCGCGCCGCACGCGGAGATCGCGAGGGTGAGGCCAAGGGCGGCTACGCCGAGGAATCGTCTGGTGGTGCCGATGATCACAACTTCCCTTCCGGTAGTGGGGTGGGGCTGGGCGTGGGGGCCGGCGACCGACGGCGTCGCACCGCGGTCGTGAGCCGGCGCACGCCGAGAATCACGAAGAACATCAGTACGGCGCCGGCGGCGATGGTGGCGCCGGCGGCGGTCGCCGCGTACCACGAGATCCACAGGCCGATCACGGTCGCGGCCGAGCCGATGCCGAAGCTGGTGAGCATCACCGCCGGGAGCCGCCGCGCGACGAGCATCGCCGCCGCCGAGGGCGCGATCAACATGCCGAAGGCGAGCAGGGTGCCGACGACGCTGAAGGCGACCGCCATCGTGATGGTGAGCAGGGCCAGCATGACGGCGTTGGCGATCTCGGGGCGGAGGCCGAGGGTCCGGGCCTTACGCGGGTCGAAGGTGAGCGCCAGGAACGGCCGGTAGCAGACCGCGGAGGCCGCCGCGACCACGACGGCCGCGCCGGCGAGCAGCAGCAGGTCGGGCCACCGGATCGCCAGCACGTCGCCGAACAGGAACGCGGTGAGGTCGGTGGCGAAGGACCGCGAGTGCGAGACGACGATCACCCCGACCGACAGCATCCCCACGAACAGCAGCCCGATGCTGGTGTCGCGCCCGAACTCGCGGCTGTGCCGCAGTGCGTTGACGCCGACCGCCATGGCGAACGCGCTCGCGGCGGCCCCGACGACGAGGTTGCCGCCGAGGATCGAGGCGATGGCAACACCGGGCAGCATGCCGTGGCTCATCGCCTCGCCGAGGAAGGTCATGCCGCGGGCGATCACCCACACGCCGACCAGGGCGCACACCGCGGCCAGCAGGACGCCGCCGATCAGTGAGCGGACGACGAAGGACACGGTGAACGGTTCGAGGAGTGACGCCATCACCGAATCGACTATAGTGCAACTGACAATCACTATCATTTAGGGGGAGTGGTGGGCGCCGGGGTCCTGACCGTCGAGCACGTGGCGTTTCGATATGCCGGCGTCCCTGTCCTGCGGGACGTGAGCCTGCGGGTCGCAGCCGCCTCCACGGTCGCCGTGACCGGTGCGAACGGCTCCGGCAAGAGCACGCTGCTGCACCTGATGGCCGGTGTTGAGCAGCCGACCGAGGGCAGCGTCCGGCGGCGGGCCGGCTGCCGCCTGGCCCTGCTCCCGCAGCGCACCAGCGGCATCGACGCGCTTCCGCTGACCGTCGCGGAGTGCGTCCAGATCGGCCGGTTCCGGCCGCGTCGACGCCTGAGCCGCGACGACCGCGCCGCCGCGAGCGCGATCATGGAACGACTCGACCTCGCCCACCTGGCGCGGCGGCGGCTGCGGGAACTGTCCGGTGGGCAGCGTCAGCGCACGCTCATCGCTCAGGCTCTCGTCCAGGTCGCCGACATCTACGTGCTGGACGAACCCACGGTCGCCCTTGACGCGACGAGCCGGCGAAACGTCCACGACCTGCTCGCCGAACGGGTCCGTGCCGGCGCAGCGGTGGTCTACGCCAGCCACGACGCCGCCGACGCCACCCTCGCCGATCGCACGGTGCGACTCGCCGGCGTCGAGGGCTGCTCCGTCACCGACGCTGCGGGGCACTGATTGTGAGCGCGAGGGTCGGCCACCCGGGTGGCCGACCCTCGCGCTCACGATCGGCGTGGCGGCAACGAGCGGCTGTCGTCCGGGCGGTCACCTGGGCGCCGCGGCTGCGGACCGGCGGGTGAGATCGGTCGGAACGGGGTCAGTGCTCGTCGTACTGTCCGCCGTGTGCGGCATGCCGGTGGCCGTCGTGCACGTAGTCAAGGTGGTCGCCGTGCAGCACGGGGGGTGGCCGCACCCGTCCCGGTGGACGTGGTCGTGATCCTCGGCGATCACGTGCTCGCTCGACGCGCACTCGTCGTAGTGGTCGTCGTGGGCGTGGTGCACGTGCTCGTCGTGCAGGTAGTCGGTGTGGCCGTCGTGCGGGACCGACACGCGCCCGCAGCCATCGGTGCGATTATGAAAACGAAAACCGATGCCGCTAGTCTGCGTGAACACCCAGCAGAAGGAGTTTCCATGGCTGTTCCGAAGCGGAAGATGTCGCGGTCGAACACCCGGCACCGGCGGGCGCAGTGGAAGGCGGCCGTGCCGCAGCTGACCCCCTGCCCCTGTCCGCGCAAGGAGATGGTGGTGCCGCACCGGGCCTGCACGCACTGCGGCCTGTACAAGGGACGTCAGGTGGTGGACCAGCCGTGACCGGACGGCTGCCGGTGACCGTGCTGTCCGGGTTCCTCGGTGCCGGCAAGACCAGTCTGCTCAACCATGTCCTGGCCAACCGGGACGGGCTCCGGGTGGCGGTGATCGTCAACGACATGAGCGAGATCAACATCGACGCCGCGCTGGTCCGCGACGGCGGTGCCCTGTCGCGGACCGAGGAGCGACTGGTCGAGCTGACCAACGGCTGCATCTGCTGCACGCTGCGCGACGACCTGCTCGACGAGGTGGCCCGGCTGGCGCGACTGGGCCGGTTCGACTATCTGCTGATCGAGTCCAGCGGGATCTCCGAGCCGATGCCGGTGGCTGCCACGTTCGCCTTCGGGGTGGAGGGCGAGCAGATCCTGGACGACCTAGCCCGACTGGACACCACGGTCACCGTGGTCGACGCAGCGGGTCTGCTCGCTCGGATCGAGGCGGGTGAGACGCTCGAGGCGCGCGGCCTGGCCGCGTACGAGGGGGACGACCGGAGCATCGCCGACCTGCTGGTCGACCAGATCGAATTCGCCGACGTGCTGGTGGTCAACAAGATCGATCTGGTGTCCCCGGAGAACCTGGCGGTGGTGGAGGCACTGCTGACCCGCCTCAACCCGGCCGCCCGGCAGGTTCGCGCAGCCCACGGGCGGGTCGACACGGCGGAGATCCTGCACACCGGCCGGTTCGACCTGGAGCGGGCGGAGACCGCGCCCGGCTGGGTGGCCGAACTCAACGGTGAGCACGTGCCGGAGACCGAGGAGTACGGCATCTCCAGCATCGTGTTCCGCGACCATCGGCCGTTTCACCCGCAGCGACTGTGGGAGCTGCTCGCCGGCGGCCTGGACGCCTTCGGCGTGGTGCGGTCGAAGGGGTTCCTGTGGCTGGCCAGCCGCCCGGACGTGGTGGCGCTCTGGTCCCAGGCCGGACCGTCCGGTCGGTGCGACCCGGCCGGGGTGCCGATCGCGGTGTCGGGGGAGTGGCCGGAGGATCCCGTCGAGCGGGCGGAGGTGGAGTCCCGGTGGCACCCGGTGTTCGGTGACCGCCAGCAGGAACTGGTCCTCATCGGCGTCGGCCTCGACGGCGACGGGCTGCGGGCGGCCCTGACCGGCTGCCTGCTCACCGACGCGGAGGTCGCCCTCGAGGAGCCCGGATGGCGGCTCCTGCCCGACCCCTTCCCCGAATGGGACCTCGGCGACCTGCACGAACACGACCACGCCGAGCCGGTACGGCTCTGATCATGTCGAGGATCCCCGCTCGCGTCGACGTCGCCCGGTGGCGGCGGGACTGGGAGGCCGTGATGCGGCACTACCAACCGGGCCGGGACGAGATGCTCGCCGCCGGCCTCGCCGCGGTCGAGCAGGCACACGGGCGGACGCCCGAGCGGGTCCTCGACATCGGTGGCGGACCGGGCACCACCGCCGAGGCAGTGCTACGGCGGTGGCCCGGCGCCCACGTCACCGTGCTGGACGTCGACCCGGTCCTGCTGGCGTTGACCGAGACCGCGTTGCCGCACGTGCGTACCGTCCGGGCCGACATCGCCACCGAGCGATGGTCGGCGCAGGCCGGTGGTCCGTACGACCTCATGGTGGCGATGACGACCGTGCACTACCTGCCCAGAGACCGGGTCCGCGACTGGTACGCCGAGGCCCGGCAGCTGCTGCGGCCGGGCGGGTTGTTGCTCGTCGCCGACGCGATGCGGGGCGCTCCGCCCGTGGTACCGGCACAACCGGCGATCGGCGAGACCGATCCCTGGACCGAGTGGTGGACCAGGCTGGCCGGCGAACCGGCGATGGTGTCGCTGCTGCGCGAGCGGACGGCCGCCCTGGCCGGCTCCACCTGCGCGGAGTTCGTGGCGCCGGTCGGCTGGCACCGCGACACCGCGCGGCGGGGCGGGCTCTGCGACCTGAGGGTGCTCCACCAGCGGGCGGACCACGTCCTGATGGCGATCCGTCGCCCGGAGCGGCACCGATGAATGCCACCCCGCCCCGCGGTGTCACCGTCGTCTACTGCGACGGCCATCGGTGCCGCGCGCTTCGCGAACGCGGACGGCACGAGAGTTCAGAGGACCCACCGGACCACATCGAGGCCCTCCGCGCAGCCGTACGCTCCAGTCACCACGCGATGCTAATCAGGGCGGACTGTCTCGGCGCCTGCCACCGGGCGCCTGCCGTCCTGCTCACCGGCGTGGCAACGGGCGGGCGGCCGGCGCTGATCGGGCCGATCGAGACAGCGCACCACTGGCAGGCGGTCGTCGACGTCATCCGAGCGGCCGACGGACCGCCCCACTGACCTGCCGTCGCGCGGATCGTCGGCACGGCGATCCGGCTGGCTACCATCACCGTCGCGGTGCTCCGGGTGGGTGGCCCGGCACGGGCGGCGGTGCAGTGAGGAGTTGACAGCCGATGACGAATCCGATTCCCGGTGCGGTCCGTAACACTCGGCAGCGGGCGGAGGTGGTCGAACTGCTCGCCCGCTCGGACGAGTTCCGCAGCGCGCAACGCCTGCACGCGGAGCTGCGGGAGAGCGGAGCGGCGGTGGGCCTGACCACCGTGTACCGCACCCTGCAGGCTCTGGCGGACGCGGGTGAGGTGGACGTCCTGCGCCTGCCCACCGGTGAGCAACTGTTTCGGCGGTGCAGCCGCACCCACCATCACCACCTGGTGTGCCGGCACTGCGGGCGCACCGTCGAGGTCACCGGACCAGCGGTGGAGGACTGGGCCCGCCGGACGGCCGGCCAGCACGGGTTCGTCGACGTCAATCACACCCTGGAGATCATGGGTACCTGTGCGGCCTGCGCCGCCGGGTGATCCGGGCGGGCGGGGTCTACGGCGACCTCGGTGTCGCAGGGCAGGCGGCGCAGTGCCCGTGCAGATCGATCCGGTCGGGGTGCGGGGTGAAGCCGGTGGCCTCCCGTAGCTCACGGAGCCACGCCTCCACCAGCTGCGGCGGACATTCGGTGACCAGGCCGCAGTCGTCGCAGAGCAGGTGTTGGTGCGGCGTGTCCGGGCAGCGACGGTAGGCGCGTTCCCCACCCACGTCGAAGACGTGCAACAGGCCGACTTCGGCGAGCCGGTGCAGCGCGCGGTACACCGTGCTGAGGCCGATCCGGTGACCGGTGCCGGTCAGCGCGGCGTGCACGGCCTGGGCGGTCATCGGGTGGTTCCGGCCGGTCAGCGCGGCGAGGATGGCCTGCCGCTGCCGGGTGGTGCGCACGCCGATTACCGGCAGGGGCGTATCGGCGGGTGGCGTGGTCTCGGTCATGACCGGTCACCCGCGCAGGCCGACGTGGACGCTGCGCGCCTCGAGGAGGAACAGGTCGGCGCGCCCACCCAGCCAGCACGGATCGCCCGGGTCGAGGAGCCGCGCCCAGGTGTCCAGGTCGGCGGGGGTGAGCAGACCGGTGTCGCGGAGCCGGTCGACCCGGTTGGCGAGGCTGTTCACGACGGCGCGCCGCTCGGGTGACGGAAGAGGTGGAGGAAGCTCGGTGAGGGTGGTGGCGGTCGTGGTCGGGTGCAGGTCGGCACGGCGCAGCGCCTCGCCCCAGCCGTACGGCATGGGTCGGCGGCGGGGGAGCGCGGCGCGCATCCGGGCGAACCAGCGGTCCTCGGCGGCGTGCAGGCGCAGCTCCAGCCCGGGGTCGCCGGCTCCGAGGTCCCAGGGGAGGTGACGGGCGGGGAGACCGCCCTCGGCGAGCGCCAGCCGCCCGCCCTCAGCCAGCAGAGCCGCCAGGGCATTGATGCCGCGTTGCTGGTCACCGAGGTGGTGCACCACGGCCGAGGCCCAGACGAGGTCAGCGTGCCCGCCGACCGTGTCCCGGAGGCTGTCGACGTCGTCCATGTCGACGAGTGCGACGTCGACGCGGATGCGCGGGTCCGCCCACTCGTCGTAGATCCGCGCGCGGGCAACCTCCACGATCGCCGGTTCGGCGTCGACGGCGAGGACCCGGCCACAGGTCATGTGCCGGGCCACGGCGAGGGC
>NZ_JBMVFV010000114.1:0-14764 GCF_049538395.1 Micromonospora sp. AB353
GTGGCCCTGAATTGCGTTCACCGGAGAGCCGACCCCTAGCCGACGTGCATGAGCGGCCATCGCCCACAGCGCCGGCACCGCGCCGGACCTCGCCGAGCTGGCGAGCCGCCCACCACTTCCCCGGAGTGGCGGCAAGGAAGTGCCTCGGATCCAGCCACCCCGCCGAGCTGGCGTGGACGAGTGAGCGCCGAGGGCGCGGGTCAGCGGCTCTGGACGGACTCGCGGATGTCGCGGAACAGGGCCGCGGCGTCGTCGACCCGGCGGCCCGGGAACATGCCCATCACCACACTGCCGTGGTCGGCCCACCCGCACACCGCGAAGTCGCCGCCGTCGCCGCTCGTCGTACCGCACTTCATCACGCCGCCCAGGCGGCCCGCGTCCACCTCGCGCAGCCCTGCCACCCGGCCGGTCTCGTCGGCCATCAGGCCGAACAGGGTGTCCAGGTCACGCTCGGGCTGCCAGAGCAGCGTGGTGCCGCCGAACAGCAGCACCGAACGCTTGGCGTCCCCGCGGTCGGAATAGACAGCGCCGTAGCCGCGGTCCAGCTCGATGTCGGCGGCCAGTCCGTCGCGCAGGTAGTCGGCGGTGCTGCGGGCCCGCTCGCTGTCGTCGCGTACCAGCCCGGCCACCTCGGCCGGCTGACCGAGCGTGGTGTCCTTCTGCTGGACCACCCGCCAGCCGCCCAGCCCGAGCGCGCCGGCGCCGGCCAGGCCGGCCGCCAGCAGGGCGGCGAGGACGATCTTCCGGCGCCGGGAGACGGGACGGCGTTCGGGCTCCTGCGCGGGATCGCGGCGGCTCAGCTCGATCGGCTCAGCGGTCAGCTCGACCGGATCGGGACCCCCGTCGACCGGGCGCTCGGTGAGATGCGCGTCGGACATGACCGCCACCGTACGCGAATCACAGGTGGTGCACGTCGGGTCCCCGAAAGCGCTCCGTAGACTTTCAGGGTGACCGAGAGACTGGATGCCCGACGCCCCGACGCCCCGACCCTCGCCGGCCAGTACCAGCCCGGCGAGGTAGAGCAGCGACGGTACGAGCAGTGGGTAGCCGGCGGGCACTTCCGGGCGTCGGCGGACAGCGAGAAGCCGCCGTTCACCATCGTCATCCCGCCGCCGAACGTCACCGGCTCGCTGCACATGGGGCACGCGTTCGAGCACACGCTCATGGACGCGCTCACCCGGCGCAAGAAGATGCAGGGGTACGAGGCGCTCTGGCTGCCGGGCATGGACCACGCCGGTATCGCCACCCAGAACCTGGTCGAGCGGCAGCTCGCCGGTGAAGGGCTGTCCCGGCACGACCTCGGGCGGGAGAAGTTCGTCGAGCGGGTCTGGCAGTGGAAGGCCGAGTCCGGCGGCGCGATCCTCGGCCAGATGCGCCGGCTCGGCGACGCGGTCGACTGGGACCGTGAGCGCTTCACCATGGACGAGGGCCTGTCCCGGGCCGTGCAGACCATGTTCAAGAAGCTCTTCGACGACGGGCTCATCTACCGGGCCAACCGGATCATCAACTGGTGCCCGCGCTGCCTGACCGCGCTGTCCGACATCGAGGTGGAGCACACCGACGACGAGGGCGAGCTGGTCTCGATCCGCTACGGCGACGAGGTCGTGGTGGCGACCACCCGCGCCGAGACCATGCTCGGTGACACCGCGGTGGCGGTGCACCCGGACGACGAGCGCTACCGGCACCTGATCGGCACCGAGGTGGAGCTGCCGCTCACCGACCGGCGGATCCCGATCGTCGCCGACGAGCACGTCGACCCGAGCTTCGGCACCGGCATGGTCAAGGTGACCCCGGCGCACGATCCGAACGACTTCGAGATCGGCCAGCGGCACGACCTGCCCTCGCTGACGATCATGGACGAGCGCGGCGTCATCACCGCGCCCGGCCCGTTCCAGGGCCTGGACCGCTACGAGGCCCGCCCGGCGATCGTCGCGGCGCTGCGCGAGCAGGGCCGGATCGTGGCCGAGAAGCGGCCGTACCTGCACGCGGTCGGGCACTGCTCGCGGTGCAAGACGACTGTCGAGCCGCGCCTGTCGTTGCAGTGGTTCGTCAACACCGCCCCGCTCGCGAAGGCCGCCGGCGACGCGGTGCGCGACGGCCGAGTGAAGATCGAGCCGGCCGAGCTGGCCAAGCGCTACTTCGCCTGGGTCGACAACATGCACGACTGGTGCATCTCCCGCCAGCTGTGGTGGGGACACCGCATCCCCGTCTGGTACGGCCCGGACGGCGAGATCGTCTGCGTCGGCCCGGACGAGGAGCCGCCGTCCGGCGAGGGCTGGCGGCAGGACGAGGACGTCCTGGACACCTGGTTCTCCAGCGGGCTGTGGCCGTTCTCCACGCTCGGCTGGCCCGAGCGCACCCCCGACCTGGCGAAGTTCTACCCGACCAGCGTGCTGGTCACCGGCTACGACATCCTGTTCTTCTGGGTCGCCCGGATGATGATGTTCGGCCTGTACGCGATGGACGGCGTCCAGCCGTTCGACGTGGTGGCGCTGCACGGCATGGTCCGCGACGAGCACGGCAAGAAGATGTCGAAGTCGTTCGGCAACGTGGTCGACCCGCTGGACTGGATCGACCGGTTCGGCGCCGACGCCACCCGGTTCACGCTGGCCCGGGGCGCCAACCCCGGCCAGGACGTGCCGGTCAGCGAGGAGTGGTGCCAGGGCTCCCGCAACTTCTGCAACAAGCTCTGGAACGCCACCCGGTTCGCGCTGATCAACGGTGCGCACACCGACGGCCCGCTGCCGGCCGGCGCTGACCTCTCCACCGTCGACAGGTGGATCCTGTCCCGGCTGGCGCACGTCACCGCCGAGGTCGACGAGCAGTTCGAGGCGTACGAGTTCGCGAAGGTCTGCGACCTGCTCTACCACTTCGCGTGGGACGACGTCTGCGACTGGTACGTCGAGCTGAGCAAGCCGGTGCTGGCCGAGGGCGGCACCGCCGCCGACGCCACCCGCCGGGTGCTCGGCCACGTGCTGGACCAGCTCCTGCGGCTGCTGCACCCGGTCATCCCGTTCGTCACCGACGAGCTGTGGGCCGCGCTGAGCGGCGGCGAGACCGTACTCACGGCGTCCTGGCCGGTCGCCGACCGTACCCTGATCGACGACGCCGCGGAGGGCGAAGTCGGCACCCTCCAGCGGGTGGTGACCGAGGTCCGGCGGTTCCGGTCGGACCAGGGGCTGCGGCCGACCCAGCGGGTCGCCGCGCGGCTCGACGGCCTGGCCGGCGCGGGCATTGCCGCGCACGAGCCGCTGGTCCGCTCGCTGGCCCGGCTGGACGCGCCCGGCGACGACTTCCAGGCGAGCGCCACGCTGGCCATGCCCGGCGCGGTGAGCGTCGCGCTCGACACCCGCGGCTCGATCGACGTGGCCGCCGAGCGCGCCCGGCTCACCAAGGACCGCGCGGCCGCCGAGAAGGAGGCCACCCAGGCGCGGGCGAAGCTGGACAATCCGGCGTTCGTCGGCAAGGCGCCCGAGCCGGTGGTGGCGAAGATCCGCGAACGGCTGGCGGTGGCCGAGGCGGACCTGGTCCGGATCGACGCCGCACTGGAGGCGCTCTCCTCGTGAGCGCGAGGAGTGAGCCGGGGTTGCGAGCCCCGCAGTCGCGAACGAAAGATGGCTCCGCATGAGTGACCGCACCGAGTTCGCCGAGGTGGAAGCCGCGCTCAACGCGCGCGGCTTCACCCGTATGCACTTCGAGCTGGAGAAGATCGAGACCCTGCTCGACCTGCTGGGCAGCCCGCAGCGGGCGTACCCGTCGATCCACCTGACCGGCACCAACGGCAAGACCTCGACGGCCCGGATGATCGACTCGCTGCTGCGGGCGTTCGGGCTGCACACCGGCCGCTACACCAGCCCGCACCTGGAGACCGTCCGGGAGCGGATCAGCCTGGACGGCGAGGCGGTGAGCGAGGAGCGGTTCGTGTCCACGTACCGTGAGATCGCGCCGCTGGCCGAGCTCGTCGACCAGCGGTTCGCCGAGCCGTTGACGTACTTCGACATGACCACGGCGCTGGCGTTCGCCACGTTCGCCGACGCCCCGGTCGACGTGGCGGTGGTGGAGGTCGGGCTCGGCGGCGCGGAGGACGCGACGAACGTCATCCAGGCCGGCGTCGCCGTGATCACCCCGATCGGGCTCGACCACACCGAGTGGCTCGGCGACACCATCGAGGACATCGCGCTGCACAAGGCCGGCATCATCCACCCCGGCGCCACAGTGATCGCGGCGGCGCAGGAGGAGGAGGCCGCCCGGCCGATCCTGGAACGCTGCGCCGAGGTCAACGCCACCGTCGCCCGCGAGGGCGCCGAGTTCGGCGTGCTGCGCCGCGCGGTCGCGGTCGGCGGCCAGGTGCTGACCATCCAGGGCCTGGGCGGAGTGTACGAGGAGATCTTCATCCCGCTGCACGGCGCGCACCAGGCGCAGAACGCGGCGGTCGCGCTGGCCGCCGTGGAAGCGTTCCTCGGTGCCGGCGCCCGGCGGCAGCTCGACATCGACGCGGTCCGTGAGGGATTCGCCGCGACCAGCTCGCCGGGCCGGCTGGAGCGGGTGCGGAGCGCCCCGACGGTGCTGCTCGACGGCGCGCACAACCCGCACGGCATGGCCGCGACGGTGGCCGCCGTGCAGGAGGAGTTCGCGTTCAGCAAGCTCGTCGGCGTGCTGGCGGTGCTCGGCGACAAGGACGCGGCGAGCCTGCTGGAACTGCTCGAACCGGTGCTCGACTCGATCGTGGTGGCGGAGAACAGCTCGGCCCGGGCGATGCCGGTGGACGAGCTGGCCGCGCTGGCGCGGGAGATCTTCGGGCCGGAGCGGGTGCAGGTGACCCGGGAGATGCCCGACGCCATCGAGGCGGCGGTGGCGGAGGCCGAGGCGGACGTGCCGGGCGAGCTGGCCGGGGTGGGCGTGCTGATCACCGGATCGGTGGTGACAGTGGCCGACGCCCGCCGGCTGCTCAAGCGATGACCGGCCCGCAGCAGCGCCCGACCGGTCCGGAGCAGGCGGGCGGCGTTGAGCGGCCGGTGGGCCCGGAGCCGGCGGGTGGTTCGGAGTCGGTGGGCGGCGTGCGGCGGTCCGGGCTGCGGAACCCGGACAAGGCGGTACGCGGACTCGGCGCCGGCACCATGTCGCTGGAGGCGCTGGTGCTGCTGCTGGCCATCCAGCCGATCCGGGTGGTCGGCGGTGACCTGAGCGGCGCGGCGATCGGCGCGATCGTGGCACTGGCGGTCGCCTGTGTGGTGCTCGCCGGGATGATGCGCCGCCCGTGGGCGTGGCACGCCGGCACCGTGATCCAGGGCCTGCTGCTGCTCTCCGGGCTGCTGCACTGGTCGCTGTTCGCGCTCGGGGTGATGTTCGCGCTGGTGTGGGCGTACGCGCTGCACGTGCGGCGGGTCATCCTCGGCTGAGCGTCGTCGCGCGGTCACGCGTGTTAAGAAGGGCCCCTTCCTCTACCCGAGGCGTTAAGAAGGGGCCCTTCCTTACACCTGGGCGAGGGTGCGCCACTGGGTCAGCGCGACGCCGTGGCCGTCGGGGTCGCGGAAGGCAGCCGCCCACACCTCCAGCTTGGTGCCCCGGTTGACCACGCGCGGGGCGTATGTGAACCGGACACCGGAGTCGCGCAGCCGCTCGTACGCGCCCTGGATGTCGTCCACCTCCAGGTTGACGTGCACCAAGCGGCGGCTGATCGGGGCGGCGCCGGTCACCCGGCGCAGCACCAGCCGGGTCGGCCCGGAGGCGAGCACGGCGTTGCCCTCGCCCCGGTCCAGCTCATCGAAGCCGAGCTCGCGGTAGAAGTCGAGGGACCGGTCCAGGTCGGTGACGAGCAGCGTGATGCCGACGCCGCTGATCGGGCTGGCCAGCTCGTCCGGCTCGGTCGCGCCGGACGGGCCGAAGATCGCCTCGTCCAGTTCCTCGGGCGTCGGCGGCGCGTCGGAGCGCCGAGGCGCGTCCGCCGGGTCGTCCAGCGCCACGTCGATCGGGTCGGGCCCGGCGTCGGCCGGCCCGGATCCGGCCGGTCCGGCGTCGGCCCGTCCGGCGTCGGCCGGCACCGAGTCAGCCGGCGGGGAGTCGACGAGCACCGTCTCGACCGGCACGGTGTCGACCGGCTCCTCGGCCGGTGAGCGGGGCGCCGGGGCGCGGCGGGGGAGCGGGCCGGGGCCGGCCGTGCGCTCGGCCCGTTCGACGAGCTGGCCCTCCAGCACCACCGGGCCGCCGGGGCTCTGGTGCAGCACCACCGGCTCGCGGTCCTCGGCCCGGGGCGGTACGTCGTCCAGGTACGGATCCGGCACGGGCGGGTAGTCGTCGCGGAAGTCGTCCTCCGGCGTGCGCCCGGCCCACGGCGGCGCCTCCTGCGCGATCAGCGGCTCGTCCAGCGGGTCCGGCTCGGTGGCGTACTCGGGCGGCAGGTCGGCGACCGCGGCGGCGCTCTCGGCGTGCGTGGGCACCTCGTCCCAGAGCACGCGTACGTGCCGCTGGTCGTCCAGCGCCACCCGGACCGGCAGCGCCTGGCCCAGCGAGGGCCACTTGGCGACCGGCACCCGAGGCTCGATGATCTTCTTGGAGCGGGGCGGCAGCCCCGGCGCGTCGATCACCAGTTGCAGCTCGCACCGGCCGAACGCGTACTGGGTGGGCGGCTCGGAGGCGCTGTGCACGTGCCCCAGGCCGATCACCCAGGTGCGGCCGCCGCCGCGTACCGTGGCCAGGGCGATCGCCAGCACCAGCAGCGCGACGCCGAGGGCCACGATGGCCCAGCTGGTCATGCCGAGCCCGAACACGGTCACGAAGGTGGCGACGGTGCCCAGCACCGCCCCGATCAGTTTGCGTACCGGCGCGATCGTGCGGTTCCCGCCATTCGCCACAGTGGACCTCCCAGGGGTTCCAGGGCCAGGCTAGGCCGCCGCGGCGGGCCAGGGAAGACGCAGCCGCCGCGCCGGCGCCGGGACCGGGTCGCTACGCTGACCGTACCCAGCCGAACCCCGTTTGAGTGCGCAGGAGGAACCCAGCGTGTCCAGCAGCAGCCCGGACGAGCGGTCGCTCGTACTGATCAAGCCCGACGCGGTGCGCCGCGGTCTGGTGGGCGAGATCCTGTCCCGTTTCGAGCGCAAGGGCCTGCGGATCGACGCGATGGTGAGCCGGACCATGGACGGCGACTTCGCCGACCAGCACTACGCCGAGCACGTCGACAAGCCGTTCTACCCGCCGCTGAAGACGTTCATGACCAGCGGCCCGCTGGTGGCGCTGGTGCTCTCCGGCGACCAGGTGGTCGAGGTCGTGCGCGCGATGATCGGCAGCACCGACGGCCGCAAGGCCGCCGCCGGCACCATCCGCGGTGACCTGTCGCTGTCGAACCGGGAGAACCTGGTGCACGCCTCCGACTCGGCGGACAGCGCCAAGCGCGAGATCGCGCTCTGGTTCCCCGAGCTGGCCTGACCGACACGCCGACGGCCCCGGTCCGCTCCTGGCGGGACCGGGGCCGTCGTGTGTCAGCGATCAGACCTGCGCCGGCGGCTGCGTCTGGCAGGTCACCGCGACCCGGTTCCACACGTTGATGGTGGCGATCGCCATCACCAGGTCCGCCAGCTCCTTCTCCGACCACACCTTCGCCGCGGCGTCCCAGACGTCGTCCGGCACGCCGTGCTCGCCGAGCCGGGTCACCGCGTCGGTGAGGGCCAGCGCGGTCCGCTCCCGCTCGTCGAAGAACGGCGCCTCGCGCCACGCCGCGACAGCGAACAGCCGGCGGCTGTCCTCACCGGCCGCCAGCGCCTCGCGGCTGTGCATGTCCACGCAGAACGCGCAGCCGTTGCGCATCGACGCCCGCAGCTTCACCAGCTCCAGCACGGTGTGGTCCACGTTCGCCCGGACGTACTTCTCCAGGCCCAGCACGGCCTGGTACGCCTCCGGTGCCACCGCCGCCATGTCCATCCGGCTCATCGCCGCCTCCTTGAGGGTTCGGGTACGCGCACAGGACGGGGCACGGTGGGCGCGGTGTGACGGCCCGGCGGTGTGACGGTGGTCATGCCTGGACAGCAGGCGTTGAGGTGCCGGTCACCTCGACCGGAGTTCCCGGCCACCTGCGGCCGGTAGACCGGGCTGGCGACACTGCCGAGACCGGGAGAACCCATGACGCACTTCGATCGACGTACCCTGCTCCGCGCCGGCCTGGTCGCCGGTGCCGGAGTCGCCGGCGGCGCGCTGCTCGGCGCGCCCGGCGCGCCCGCCGCGCCCGGCCTGCGGCGCAGCGGCCGGCCGCTGCTCACCCACGGCGTGCAGAGCGGCGACGTGACCGCCGACTCGGCGCTGGTCTGGACCCGCGCGGACCGGCCCGGCCGGATGCTCGTCGAGGTCAGCCGCCGGCCGGACCTGCGCGGCGCCCGCCTGGTGCGCGGCCCGGTGGTCGACCCCACCGGCGACCTCACCGGCAAGGTCCGCCTGCGCGGCCTGCCCGCGGGGGAGCGGCTGCACTTCCGGGTACGGGTGGAGAGCCTGGACCGGCACGGCCTGTGCAGCGAGCCACTGACCGGTTCGTTCGCCACCGCCCCCGGACGGCACCAGCGGCGTGACGTGCGGTTCGTGTGGACCGGCGACATCGTCGGGCAGGGCTGGGGGATCAGCACCGACTTCGACGGCCTGGCGATCTTCCGGGCCATGCGGGAGCGCCGCCCGGACTTCTTCCTGTGCAGCGGCGACACCGTGTACGCCGACGGCCCGCTGGCCGAGAGCGTGGTGCTGCCGGACGGCCGCACCTGGCGCAACCTGGTGACGCCGGAGAAGAGCAAGGTGGCCGAGACGCTCACCGAGTACCGGGGGCAGTTCGCGTACAACCTGCTCGACGAGCACCTGCGGGCGTTCGCCGCCGAGGTGCCGCAGATCAACCAGTGGGACGACCACGAGGTGGTGAACAACTGGTACCCGGGGGAGATCCTGACCGACGAGCGGTACGGCGAGAAGCGGGTGGACGTGCTCGCCGCCCGGGCCCGGCAGGCGTTCCACGAGTGGCTGCCGGTGCCGTCGGGCGGGCCGATGTACCGGAAGCTGTCGTACGGGCCGCTGCTCGACGTGTTCGTGCTGGACATGCGCACCTACAAGGACCCGAACGACGGCAACACGTACGCCGACCGCAGTCGCGGGCTGCTCGGCAGGGCGCAGCGGGAGTGGCTGATCCGGGAGCTGCGCGCGTCCCGGGCCACCTGGAAGGTGATCGCCAACGACCTGCCGATCGGCGTGGTGGTGCCGGACGGGTCAGCCGCCCAGGAGGGTGTCGCGCAGGGCGACAACGGCGCGCCGGCCGGCCGGGAACTGGAGTTCGCCGAGGTGCTGCGCGCCTCGCACCGGGCCGGGGTGACCGGGCTGGTGTTCCTCACCGCCGACGTGCACTACACCGCCGCCCACCACTACGACCCGGCGCGCGCCGCCGTGCGGGACTTCAGCCCGTTCTGGGAGTTCGTCTCCGGCCCGGCGCACGCCGGTGCGTTCGGGCCGAACGCGCTGGACGGCACGTTCGGCCCGAAGGCGGTCTTCGTGCACGCGCCGCCGCGCGCCAACACCTCACCGGCCGAGGGCTTCCAGCACTTCGGCGAGGTGACCATCGACGGCCCGTCGGCGGCCCTGACGGTCCACCTGCGCGACCGCGCCGGCGCCTCCCTCTGGACCACCACCCTCCCGGCCCCGTCGCGCCGCTGACGCCCGCGCCTGACCTCGTTGATCATGAGGTTGGCGGCGATGTGGATCTCCGATTCCGCCGTCAACCTCATGATCGACGGGCAGCAAGATACTCGGCGGCGCGGGGGGTGGGGGGTCGAGTACGCTTGACGGACACAGGCGACGACCCGGCCATCACCGGCGAGCCTCCGGAAGAACGGCCGGGTGACCGGCTCAGTAGAACCGGACGGGACGGCCCGTCACAGCCGGCCAACGAGCGGGCGGTCGCACCTCGGCCGCCAAGCGGGGTGGTACCGCGGGCCACGCCCGGGACGCCGGTCACGGCGTACCGGATTCGGCTCGTCCTCGCAGACCACAGACGAGTGAGCTGCTGAGGGAGAGCGACAGGCGATGGCCTATCCGTTGCACGACCCGACCGGCGCCGGTGTCCCGGCGAGCCCGGACCTGCCCGCGGTCGAGCGCCGGGTGCTGGAGCACTGGACGGCCGACAAGACCTTCGAGGCGTCGGTGGAGGCCCGCGACGCCGGCCGCGACGGCGAGAACGAGTACGTCTTCTACGACGGCCCGCCGTTCGCCAACGGCCTGCCGCACTACGGCCACCTGTTCACCGGCTACGTCAAGGACGTGGTGCCGCGCTACCAGACCATGCGCGGCAAGCACGTCGAGCGCCGGTTCGGCTGGGACTGCCACGGTCTGCCCGCCGAGGTGGTGGCCGAGAAGCAGCTCGGCATCACCACCAAGGCGGAGATCCTCGACCTCGGCGTGGCCCGGTTCAACGACGCCTGCCGCACCTCCGTGCTGGAGTTCACCCACGACTGGGAGCGGTACGTCACCCGGCAGGCCCGCTGGGTCGACTTCGCCAACGACTACAAGACGCTCGACCTGGACTACATGGAAAGCGTCATGTGGGCCTTCAAGACCCTGCACGACAAGGGTCTGGTCTACGAGGGCTTCCGGGTGCTCGCGTACTGCTGGCGGTGCGAGACGCCGCTGTCGAACACCGAGACCCGGATGGACGACGTCTACCGGGACCGGCACGACCCGACGCTCACCGTCTGGTTCGAGCTGACCGCCGACGAGAACGCGCCGGAACTCATCCGGGGCCCGGTGAAGCTCGGCGTCTGGACCACCACCCCGTGGACCCTGCCGTCGAACCTGGCGCTCGCCGTCGGCCCCGACATCCGGTACGCGGTGCTGGAGCGCGACGGGCAGCGACACCTGGTCGGGGAGTCCCGCCTCGGGGCGTACGCCAAGGAGTTGGAGGGGTACGAGCAGGTCGGCTGGGTGACCGGCAAGGCCCTGGTCGGACGCCGCTACACGCCGCTCTACGACTTCCTGGTCGAGCCGGCCGGGCCGAACGCCTACCAGGTGCTCGGCGCGGACTTCGTGACCACCGAGGACGGCACCGGGATCGTCCACCTGGCACCCGCCTTCGGTGAGGACGACCAGAACACCTGCAACGCCGCCGGCATCCCCACCGTCGTGACCGTGGACGACCACACCCGGTTCACCGCGCTGGTGCCGCCGTACCAGGGCGAGCAGGTCTTCGACGTGAACAAGCCGGTGATCCGGGAGCTGAAGGAGCGGGGGGTGGTGCTGCGGCAGGACACCTACACCCACTCCTACCCGCACTGCTGGCGGTGCGACACCCCGCTGGTCTACAAGGCGGTGTCTTCGTGGTTCGTCGCGGTGACCACGTTCAAGGACCGGATGGTCGAGCTGAACCAGCAGATCAACTGGACCCCCGGCCACATCAAGGACGGCTCGTTCGGCAAGTGGCTGGCGAACGCCCGGGACTGGTCGATCAGCCGTAACCGGTTCTGGGGCTCGCCGATCCCGGTGTGGAAGTCCGACGACCCGAACTACCCGCGGGTGGACGTCTACGGTTCGCTGGAGCAGATCGAGCGGGACTTCGGCGTACGCCTGACCGACCTGCACCGGCCGGCGGTGGACGACCTGGTCCGCCCCAACCCGGACGACCCGACGGGCAAGTCGATGATGCGCCGGGTGCCGGAGGTGCTGGACTGCTGGTTCGAGTCCGGCTCGATGCCGTTCGCCCAGGTGCACTACCCGTTCGAGAACCGCGAGTGGTTCGAGCACCACTACCCGGGTGACTTCATCGTCGAGTACATCGGGCAGACCCGCGGCTGGTTCTACACCATGCACGTGCTGGCCACCGCGCTGTTCGACAGGCCGGCGTTCCGCAACTGCCTGAGCCACGGCATCCTGCTCGGCTCGGACGGGCGCAAGATGTCCAAGAGCCTGCGCAACTACCCGGACGTCTACCACGTGTTCGACTCCTACGGGTCGGACGCGATGCGGTGGATGCTGATGTCCTCGCCGGTGCTGCGCGGCGGCGACATGGCGGTCACCGAGACGCTGATCCGGGACGCGGTGCGCCAGGTGCTGCTGCCGCTGTGGAACGTCTGGTACTTCTTCTCGCTGTACGCCAACGCCGACGGCCACACCGCGCGTCGTCGTACCGACTCGGCGAACGTGCTCGACCGGTACGTGCTGGCGAAGACGAACGAGCTGGTGGCGACCGTCGGCGCGCAGATGGACGCGTACGACATCTCCGGCGCCTGCGCCACCGTGCGGTCCTACCTGGACGCGCTGACCAACTGGTACGTGCGCCGGTCCCGGGACCGGTTCTGGGCCGGCGACGCGGACGCGTTCGACACGCTGTGGACCGTGCTGGAGACGCTGTGCCGGGTGGTGGCGCCGCTGGCGCCGCTGACCGCCGAGGAGATCTGGCGCGGGCTGACCGGCGAGCGGTCGGTGCACCTGACCGACTGGCCGTCCGCGGAGGAGTTCCCGGCCGACCACGAGCTGGTCTCCGCGATGGACAACGTCCGGGCGGTCGCCTCGGCGGCGCTGTCGCTGCGCAAGGCCAAGGGGCTGCGGGTGCGGCTGCCGCTGGCGACGCTCACCGTGGCGTCGCCGGTCGCGGCCCAGCTGCGGCCCTTCGCCGACCTGGTCGCCGACGAGGTGAACGTGAAGGAGGTCGTGCTCACCGACGAGGTGTCCGCGTACTGCCAGCAGGTGCTCACCGTGGTGCCGCGGGCGCTCGGCCCGCGCGTCGGCAAGGCCGTCCAGCAGGTCATCAAGGCGGTCAAGGCGGGAGAGTGGGAGCTGCGCGACGGCGCCCCGGTCGCCGCCGGGGTCACGCTGGCCGAGGGCGAGTACGAGCTGCGCCTGGTCGCCGCCGACGCCGAGCACTCCGCGCCGCTACCAGGCGGTGAGGGAGTGGTCGTGCTGGACACCGAGGTCACGCCGGAACTCGCCGCCGAGGGGCTGGCCCGGGACGTGGTCCGGGTGGTGCAGCAGGCCCGCCGCGACGCCGAGTTGGACATCTCCGACCGGATCACGGTGGCGGTCTCCGCGTCGGAGGAGGTGCGCGCGGCGGTCGCCGCGTACACCGGGTTCGTGGCCCGGGAGGTGCTCGCCGACAGCATCGACTTCGCCGAGGGCCTCGACGGCTTCGCCGGCGAGGCGGGCGAGGGCGAGCGCGTGACGGTGACGGTCCGCAAGGTGTGATGTAAGGCGGGGGCCCTTCTCAACGCCTCAGGTAGAGGAAGGGCCCCTGCTTAACACCCGCACCCAGCGAGTGGACTGCGGGCCACCCGCTCGGTGGCGGACGGCCGCGTCGGCTACCGTGACAGCGCCTGTTTCACGTACGACCGCCGGAGGACCCGTGCCCCTGCTCTACACCATCGGCAAGCTCACCGTGGCGCCCGCGCTCCGGTTGGCCTTCCGTCCGCACGTGGAGGGTTTGGAGCACATCCCGGCGACCGGCGGCGCGATCTTCGCCAGCAACCACCTCTCCGTCGCCGACGAGCTGCTCCTCGGCACCGTGGTGCCCCGGCACCTGGCGTTCTGGGCCAAGTCGGAGTACTTCACGGGCACCGGGCTCAAGGGCGGCTTCTCCAAGTTCGTGCTCACCGGGCTGGGCGCGATCCCGGTCGAGCGGGCCGGCGGCCGGGCCGCGCTGACCGCGTTCGACGCGGCGATCCCGGTGCTCAAGGCCGGTGACCTGGTCGCCGTCTACCCGGAGGGCACCCGCTCCCCGGACGGGCGGCTCTACCGCGGGCGTACCGGCACCGTCCGGCTGGCCATCGCCGCCGGTGTGCCGATCATCCCGGTCGGCGTGACCGGCACCGACAAGGCCCAGCCCATCGGTACGCGGATCCCGCGACCGGGCCGCGCCAAGATCACCATGAAGTTCGGCAAGCCGCTGGACTTCACCGGCCGTCCCGACGACCGCACGTCGCTGCGTGCGATGACCGACGAGATGATGGCCGAGATCCAGAAGCTCAGCGGCCAGGAGTACGTCCCGCGCTACGCCCCGAAGCGCGCAGACCAGACCGCCGGCGACAAGGCAGGCGGCGAGCAGACCGCCTGAGCGGTCAGGACTTCGGCACCACCACGCGCTGGCGCAGGTCGTTCAGCAGCCGCCCGCTGTCGTCCACCGACAGCCGGGTGAACACGCCTGTGGTGAGGCTGCCGTGGTCGGCCGAGACGCAGACCACCACCGCGTCGCCGTCCGCGCGGCCGACGGCGCAGCGCTCGTGGCGTCCCCGTACGCCGGTGTCCACCACCACCGACTCCTGCAGCGCGTAGTCCCCGGCGAGACGTTCGATCTCCGACTTGGCGTCCGACTCCGGGCTGAACCGCAGCCCGGTGCTGCCGAACAACGTCACCCGCTTGCCGTCGCTCGTGCTGTAGATGCCGGCGAACGTGTCCTCGGCCAGCAGGTTCGACTCGCGTACCCGGGACTTCAGCTCCTCGGCGGCGGCCCGGCTGCTGTCGTCCTGGCGTAGCCGCATCGAGTCGATCTGATCCGGGAGGGTGGCGCTGGCCGGGTACTGGGTGGAGATCGGCTGGAACCACCAGAGCGGGAGCCCGCAGCAGCAGGCGACGGAGAGCAACAGTACCCAGGGCCAGCGGCGCCGGCGGCGGGTCCGCTTCGGCGGCTGCTGCCAGCCCGGCGGTGCGACAGGCGGACCGGCCTTGACCCGGCGCTGCTTCGGCGGCCGTCCGGGCTTCGCCGGCGGCGCGAGGGGCGCCGCGGGCGGCAGGGGCCGGGCGGCGGGCGGAGCGGGATGGTGCGGCG